>DALZRX010000278.1:0-5820 GCA_032015805.1 Achromobacter sp. | reverse complement strand
TGGCGCGCATGCTGCTGGGCCTGACGCCGCCCACGGAGGGCGCCATCCGGCTTGACGGCCAGGACATCCGGCAGATGGACCGGCGCGCCCTCGCCCGGCGCGTGCAGCCCATCTTCCAGGACCCGTATTCGTCGCTGAATCCGCGCCGCTCCATCGCCTCCATCGTGTCGTTGCCGCTGGAGGTGCATGGCATCCCCAACCCCAAGATGCACAAGGCCATCGACATGCTGGAGCGCGTCGGCCTGCCGCCGCGGCTGGCCCACAACACGCCCGGGCAATTGTCGGGCGGCCAGCGCCAACGCGTGGCCATTGCGCGCGCGCTGGTGATGCAACCCGAGATCGTGATCTGCGACGAGCCCACCTCGGCGCTCGACGTCTCGGTGCAGGCGCAGATCATGAACCTGTTGATGGACCTGCGGCGCGACTTCAACCTGACGTATGTGTTCATCAGCCACAACCTGGCCGTGGTCGAGCACATCGCCACGCATGTGGCCGTGATGTATCTGGGCCGCGTGGTCGAGTCGGCGCCCACCGCCCGCCTCTTTCACGACCCGCGCCATCCTTACACGCAGGCGCTGCTGGCATCGGTGCTGACGCCCGAGCCTGGCCTGGGGATTCCCGACATGGGTCTGGGCCTGTCATTTCCCGACCCGCTGCATCCGCCGTCCGGCTGTCCTTTCCACCCGCGCTGCCAGCACGCCATGGCGCAATGCAAGATCGAGCGGCCCGCGCTGACGCTACGCGACGGGGCGCTCGTCGCCTGCCACCTCTATCCCTCCGATTCCCCGACTCCCAATGGAGCTTCACAGCCATGACCCGCGCACAAGCCATCGCCCAGGCGGAACAATGCTTTGATTCCGGCGCCTTCCGCACGCTCCTGGCGCGCCGGCTGGCGCTGCCGACGGAAAGCCAGAACCCCGACCGCGCCGCCGTGCTGGCGGACTATCTGGAGGCGGAGATCCGCCCGGCCTTCGAGGCCCTGGGATTCACCTGCCGCACGCTCACGCATCCGAAGGCGCTGGCGCCCTTTCTGTACGCCGAACGCATCGAGGACCCCGCCCTGCCCACGGTGCTGGGCTACGGTCACGGCGACGTCATCCGCGGCCTGGAACGCGAATGGAAGGAAGGCCTGTCGCCGTGGTCGCTGACCGAAGCCGAGGGCCGCTGGTACGGCCGCGGCATCGCCGACAACAAGGGCCAGCACACCATCAACATGGAGGCGCTGCGCCTGGTGCTGGAAACGCGCGGCAAGCTGGGCTTCAATGCCAAGTACCTGATCGAGATGGGCGAGGAAACCGGCTCGATGGGGCTGCGCGAATTGTGCACCGAGCATCGCGACATGCTGGCGGCCGACCTGCTGATCGCCTCCGACGGCCCGCGGTTGAGCGCCAACCGTCCCACCATCTTCCTGGGCGCGCGCGGCAGCCTTAACTTCGACCTCACCATCGAGGCGCGCGCGGGGGGCCATCATTCCGGCAACTGGGGCGGACTGATCTCCAACCCCGGCCTGCAGTTGGCCCACGCGATCGCGAGCATCGCCTCGCCCGTCGGCCAGATCCGCATCCCCGAATGGGTGCCGAAGGAACTGCCGCCGGCCGTGCGGCGCGCGTTGGCTGACTGCCAGGTCGACGGCGGCACGGACGGCCCCGAGATCGAACCCGAGTGGGGCGAACCCGGTTTGTCACCCGCCGAACGCGTGTTCGGCTGGTGTTCGTTCGAGGTGCTGGCCTACAAGACTGGCAACCCCGACACGCCGGTCAATGCCATCCCACCGCGCGCCTGGGCGCGTTGCCAGCTGCGCTTCGTGGTGGGCGTGGACCCGGACGACCTGATCCCCGCGCTGCGCCGCCATCTGGACAGCAACGGCTTCCCGATGGTCAAGATCTCCCTGACCCGCGAATCCATGTTCCGCGCCACCCGCATCGATCCGGACGATGCGTGGGTGCGCTGGGCCGTGGAATCGCTGGAACGCACCTCGAGCCAGAAGACCGCGCTGCTGCCCAACCTGGGCGGCTCGCTACCCAACGACATCTTCACCGACGTGCTGGGCCTGCGCACGATCTGGGTGCCGCATTCCTACCCTGGCTGCTCACAGCACGCGCCCAACGAGCACCTGCCGCCCGAACTGCTGCGGCAGGCGCTCGGCTTGATGACCGGGCTGTACTGGGACTTGGGCGCGGGCGGCACCCCCGAGATCAGAAGTCCCAGATGACCGGCACCCAGCGGAACGCGTCGCCGTCCACGGCCACGCGGCCCACCGACGGGAACGGCAGGTGCGCCGCCACGAGCAGGCCCTTGTTCTCCGCCAGCTCGCGGAACAGCGCGACGCGCACGCGCGCCGACTCCTCGGGGTCGTGTTCAAAGCCGTTGTGCCATTCCGGATGGTCGAAGGCCACGGGGAACATGGCATCGCCCGCGAACATCAGGCGCTCGCCGCCGGAGATCAGGTCGACGACACAGTGGCCGGGCGTGTGGCCCCCGGTCAGCCGCACGATCACGCCCGGCGCCACTTCCTTCCGATCCTCGAAGACCTGGATCTGGTCACGGTACGTCTCGTAGAAGCTGGTCGCCGTCGAGCGCAGCACCGCCGGCACCGGCTTGGGCATGACCGTCTGCGAAAAGTCCGGCGAGGTCCAGAACGCGACTTCGGTTGCATTGACGTGGATGCGCACGTCCTTGCGCAGACGCTCCTTCACGCCGGGGACCAGCAGGCCGCCCACGTGGTCCATGTGCATGTGCGTGATGATGACGTCCGTCACGGACTCCAGCGGAATGCCGGCAGATTGCAGCCGTTGCGGGAACTGGCCCGCGCGCGGAAAGCCCGAGAACTGGCCGCCCAGACCCGCATCGATAAGGATGGTCTGGTCCCCGCTGCGCGCGACCATTACATTCAGCGGCCAGTCGAACGCGTCCGGCGGCATGAACATATGGTCCAGCCAGTTGGCCAGATCGGCCGGGTCGGCGTTGGTGGCCATCGTCGAGGTGGGCAGCGGCAGCACGCCGTCGCTGACGACCAGCGCATCGATGTCTCCCACCTGCACGGCGTAGCGGGACGGCACCAGATCGATGGCCTGATGGGTGACGGAGTCCAGAGTGTCTGCGGTAGTCATGGCGGTATCTCCTTGAAGGCGGCCGGACGGGCCGGCCGCAAACCGGCGCACTCGCGCCGGGGATTGATGCAACGGGGGGAATGAAGCAACCGGGCGCGTCAGCCGCGCAGGAAAGCGAGCAGATCGGCGTTGATGCGGTCCTGCATCGTGGCCGTCAGACCGTGCGGCGCGCCCGGGTAGTAGATCGCCTGGGCGTTCTTCACCAGACGCACGGCCTTCTTGGCCGAATCGTGGATGGGCACGATCTGATCGTCTTCGCCGTGCATGAACAGCGTGGGCACGTCGATCTTCTTCAGGTCTTCGGTGAAGTCCGTTTCCGAGAACGCCTTGACGCACTCGTAAGCGTTCTTCTGGCCGCTCTGCATGCTCCACAGCCAGAACTGGTCCAACTGGCCCTGCGACACCTTGGAATCCGGGCGATTGGCGCCGTAGAACGGCACGGCCAGATCCTTGTAAAACTGCGAACGGTCGCCCGCCACGCCGTCGCGGATGCCGTCGAACACCGACAACGGCAGGCCTTCCGGATTGGCGGCCGACTTCAGCATCACCGGCGGCACCGCCCCGATCAGCACCGCGCGCGACACGCGCTTCGTGCCGTGGCGGCCGATATAGCGCGCCACTTCGCCGCCGCCGGTGGAGTGGCCCACCATCGCGATGTTTTTTACGTCCAACGCCTCGATCAGCTGCGCCAGATCATCAGCGTAGGTGTCCATGTCGTTGCCGTTGGACGGCTGCGACGAACGGCCGTGGCCGCGGCGGTCATGCGCAATCACGCGAAAGCCGTTGCGCGCCAGGAAGTGCAGTTGCCCATCCCACGCATCCGCATTGAGCGGCCAGCCGTGCGAGAAGGTGACGACCGGGCCCTGGCCCCAGTCCTTGTAGTAGAGCTTCGTGCCGTCCTTGGTGATGAAGGTATTGCTGTCCATGGGAGTGCTCCGGTGGGTTTGGGGATTGCGCTGCGGGGCTGCTTCGGCGCCGAAAGCGAAGGCGCCGCTGGCCAGGACGGCGCTGCCGGCGAGCAGCGTGCGGCGGGCCGGGTTGTACGAGTCGTTCATTGGGATCCTCGGGTCGTGAAGAGACAGTGAGGGCATCGTAGGACCGGGGCCGCCAGCGCGGTAGACACGGGGCGGGAAGCACGATGTTGTGCGCTGCGCACCAATGCGGCCGCAGCAGTGCACATGCGGCCCCGACACTGACGCCCCGGGGAGCGCGACTTCAAGTTTGCAGCCCGTCCATGCGAATGCCAGGCAAATAGGCATTACCTATTCGCGAAGCGTCATCGCTACGACGCAAGACGCCGCGTAAGTCACCGAAGGCCGCCCGCGCGGCCGAACGGTGACGGGCATCGCAAGACGCTTCTCTTGCACACGAACGCGTGCAAGAACCTTAAGGACCCACCTCGCCCCAGCGCCCCGGAAGAACAAGCAACCCGAGCCCGGTGCGGCGTGGGCCTGGGGTGGGCGTGGCGTGTAGATGCGCCCGAGGGAATCCGTAGGGAGCCGAAGGCGGACGAGGATGACAACGGGGCAGTCCGGAGCGAAGGCTCCGGACCGCAATCGTAGCCCCGCCCGCCCCAGGCCCACGCCGCGCCGGGCGTCTCAAGAACTCCCCCCCGCACCGAGCCCCGAATCCCGATACGCCACGGCGATCATCGCCGTCAGCACGAACGTCATCGCGACGCACGCCACCGCGCCCAACACGCCCTGCAGCGCCTGCACGCCCACGTAGTCATACATCAGCGGAAGCAGATCGTTGGTGGCATGCGCGGCCAGGACCAGCAACACAAAAAACCCCAGCATCAACGGCCAGCGCGGATAACGCATCGCGGCGCGCGCGGCGCCGAAGCCGTACGCGCCCGTGACCACAGCGCGAGGCATGCAGGGTCCGTAAACCGCCAATCCGTACAGCACCGGCACCCACACCACCACTAGCAACGCGATCAGCACGCCGTAGAACAGCGGCTCGTTGGCGCCGCCCATCAGCATGTACAGCACATACGGCAGATCGCCGGTCGCGCGGGCAAGCGCCATGACGGCAATGGTCAGCCCGCCCAGCATCACAAGGTGCCGGGCTTCCGAGTTGCCGCCGCGTGGCGTGGCCCCCTGCGCGGTTTCGCCAAGCAGGATGACCCGATGCCAGGCGTAGGTGGTGCGCGCGAAGGCGATCAGGCAGACAAGCGCCAGCACGAGGATCAGCCAATCCAGAAGCCCGTACAACCGGGACGTCATCAGCGCGAACGGCAGCGTCAGCGTGAACACCGCCAGCGACCATGGCGCGGCGGCCAGCATGGCACGGCCGTGCTGCCTGATGGCGCCGATGGTCGCGGCGATGAAACGACCTGATCCGGGCTTGCTGGACACGAGACTCCCTTGCTTGGAAATGATGGTGCTCGTTTATACCGCACGCAGCGTGTTCAACCCCGAACCCATGTCGCGTATCTCGGTTACCCTTGCGGACCTTTTCTTATTGCCGAGTTTTCATGAAGTCGCTTCCTGCCGCCGTTGCTGCCTTTGCCACCGCCCTGCTGCCCACGCTGGCGCACGCCGCGTACACGCCCACCGAGATCGAACGGGCCGTGCTCGAATATGGCATACGCGAAGAGCATGATGCGCTGCTCGCGGCCGATTGGCGCCTGCTGGGCCGGATGATGGATATATCCCGGGTGGAAGCCGCCGAGATCTCCGACATGTACGCCAAAGGTCCGACGGAC
>DALZRX010000277.1:2215-5836 GCA_032015805.1 Achromobacter sp. | reverse complement strand
GCGCGCCGCCGCCACCACTTCGGCCTTCGTGCTGCCGCCGTCGGTCAGCACCGTGCCGGAGGCCAGGTGCGGCCGCATCTGCGACAGCACATTCGTCAGGCCGCCGACCGGGGTCGCGAGCATGATGAGGTCTGCCTGGGCCGCCGCCGCTTCGGCCGTGACGGCTTCGTCGATAAGGCCCAGCTCGACGGCTCGCGCCAGCGACTGCGCATTGCGTCCCACACCTAGCACCTTGCCGACCTGCCCTGCCTTGCGCAGGGCTGCCGCGAACGATCCACCGATCAAGCCGACGCCAACCACCGCCAACACAGGAATCAGGGGGCCCGCGGCCCCCTGATCGTAAGAAGGTAACGCGTCGTTCATGCGGTCAGGATGGCAGTCAGGGCGTCGAGGAATCGGGCGTTTTCGTCGGGCAGTCCGATGGACACGCGCAGCCACTCCGGCAGGCCGTCGCCGGCCACGGGACGCACGATGACGCCGCGCTTGAGCAGTTCAAGATTGATGCGCGGCGCGTCACCCACGTGGACCAGCACGAAATTGCCGTAGCTGGGCACGTAACGCAGCTTGAGCTTGTCGAACGCGGCGCAGAGCTGAGCCTTGCCCGCCTTGTTCGAGGTGTAGGCTTCCTCGAGATAGGCGGCATCGCCCAGCGCGGCGATCGCCGCGGCCTGGGCCAGCGTATTGACGTTGAACGGCTGGCGCACGCGGTTCAGCAGGTCGGTCAGACCAGGCTGCGCCATCGAGAAACCAACGCGCAGGCCCGCCAGGCCATAGGCCTTGGAGAACGTGCGCGAGACGATCAGATTGGGATAGCGGCGCGCGAGCGCGGTGCTGTCGAAGCGGAATTCCGGATCGAGGTATTCGTTGTACGCCTCGTCCAGCACGACCGTGACGCGGTCGCCGTGCGCGGCATGCACCCGTTCCAGGAAGTCGGCGACCTTGTCGCCCGGCACGAAGGTGCCGGTGGGGTTGTTCGGGTTGGCGATGAACACCAGACGGGTGTCGTCGGCGATCGCATCGAACATTGCATCCAGGTCGTGGCCATAATCGACGGCCGGCACCACGATGTGGCGCGCGCCGCGCGCCTGCGTGGCCAGGCGGTAGACCGCGAACGAATGCTGCGCATACACGGCCGACGAGCCCGGCTCCAGCAGCGCGAGCGCGGCGATTTCCAGGATGTCGTTGGAACCGTTGCCCAGCGTGATCCAGTTCATGGGCACGCCGTAGCGTTCAGCCAGCGCTGCCTTCAGGTCGAAACCATTGGGGTCCGGATAGCGCGCCAGCGATTCGGCGGCGGCCAGCATGGCCGCGCGCGCCGACTTGGGCATGCCCAGGGGGTTTTCATTGGACGCCAGCTTGACGATGGTCGCCGGATCCAGCCCGAATTCGCGGGCCAGTTCTTCGATCGGCTTGCCGGCCTGGTACGGGGCGATGGCGCTGACGTGCGCGGGGGCAACGAGGGGCTTGGATGCTTGGGTCATGATGTGGGAGGTCACTGCGCCGGGTACGAGCCCAGCACTTTGAGGTAGGCAACCTGCGCCTGCAAGGCCGCCAGGGCGCGCTCGACGTTGGGGTCGTTACGGTGACCCAGGACGTCGACGTAGAAATAGTATTCCCACTGGCCCTTGCGCGCCGGGCGCGACTCGAAGCGCGTCATCGACACGCCGTTGGCGGCCAGCGGCGCGAGCATTTCATAGACGGCGCCCGCGCGGTTCGGCACCGCCAGGATCAGGCTCGTCTTGTCCTTGCCGCTGACGAGCGGCTCGATGTTGCCGATCGCCAGGAAACGGGTGCGGTTGTGCGGGTCGTCCTGAATTCCGGCAGCAATGATCTGCAGATTCCAGGCGGGCGCCGCGACATCGCCGGCAATCGCCGCAATGCTCGCATCCGAAGCGGCGGCGCGCGCGGCTTCGGAATTGCTGGAGGCGGCCACGCGCTCGACGTCGGGATAGTTGCGCGTCAGCCAGCCCTGGCACTGAGCCAGCGCCTGCGGATGCGCGGAGATGGTCTTGATGCCGTCCATGCTGCCCGATTGCGACATCAGGCAGTGGCGAATGACGAGCGAGCGCTCGCCCAGGATCTTGAGCGGCGTGTTCAGCAACAGGTCGAGGCTGCGGTTGACGGCGCCTTCGGTGGAGTTCTCGACCGGCACCATGCCCACGTCGGCCTGGCCGGCTTCGACAGCCCGGAAGACCTCGTCGAAGGACGCGCAAGGCAGCTTCTGCACCGAATGGCCGAAATGTTCCAGCGCGGCCTGCTCCGAGAACGAACCCTGCGGCCCCAGGAACGCCACGGTCATGCCGCGTTCGAGCCCCCGGCATGCGGAGATGATTTCCGTCCAGACCGACGCCACGCCGGCGTTGGGAAACGGACCAGGATTGATCTGTTGCAGGCGGCGGATGACTTCCGCCTCGCGCTCGGGCCGCAGCACGGGGCCATCCGCGTGCGCGGCATGTTTAGCCTCGCCCACTTCCAGCGCGGCGCGTGCGCGCTGCGACAGGAGATCGAGGATCTGTGCATCGAGGTCGTCGATGCGCTTGCGCAGGGGAAGCAGCTTGCGCTGCAGCTCGTCATCCATGGCGACGCTCGAATTCCTTCAGGTACTCGACCAGGGCCGCCACCCCTTCGAGAGGCAGCGCGTTGTAGATGGAGGCGCGCATGCCGCCCACGCTCTTGTGACCCTTCAACTGCGTCAGGCCCGCTGCCTCGGCGCCTTTCAGGAAGGCGTCGTTGAGCGACTCGTCGTGCAGCACGAACGGCACGTTCATGCGCGAACGCACGGGCGCGTGAATGGGATTGCGATAGAAGCTGGAGTTGTCCAGAAAGCCGTACAGCAGGTCGGCCTTGGCCTTGTTGGCCGCTTCCATCCCCGCCGCGCCGCCATTGGCCTTGACCCACTTGAACACCAGACCCGCGACGTAGATTGCGAAGGTGGGCGGGGTGTTGTAGCGTGAGTGTTCGGCCGCGACGTTGGCGTAGTCGAAGGCGGAGGGACAGATCGGCAGGGCCTGGCCGATCAGGTCGCGGCGCGCGATGACCATGGTGACGCCGGCAGGGCCGGCGTTCTTTTGCGCACCGGCATACATCATGCCGCAACGCGTCACGTCCATCGGGCGCGACAGGAAATGCGACGAGGCATCGATGACCAGTGGCACGTCCGGCGCACCGAGGTCTGCCGTGTCGGGCCAGTTCACGAACTCGACGCCGCCGATGGTTTCGTTGCTGCACAGGTGCAGGTAGGCCGATTCCTTGCGCACCTGCCACGTCTCTGCGGGAGGCACCCAGGTCAGCGGCGCCTGCTCGCGGCCGTCGATCTGGATGGCATGATCGGCGCTGGCCGCGACGTGCGTGCTGCCGTAGCGGCCGGCTTCCTTGTACGAACGCTTGGACCAATGGCCCGTCACGACGAAGTCAGCGGCCGGCGCCCCACGGCGTCCCATCAGATTCATGGGAACGATGGCGTTTTCCCCGGAACCGCCGCCTTGCATGAACATGACGGCGTAGTCGGCCGGCAGGCCCAGCAAGTCGCGCAGATCGGACTCTGCTTCATCGCAGATCTGCACGAAATGCTTGCCGCGATGGCTCATTTCCATCACGGACATGCCGCTGCCGTGCCAGTCC
>DALZRX010000277.1:1516-2205 GCA_032015805.1 Achromobacter sp. | reverse complement strand
GCCGAGAAGTTCCAGGGGCGGGCCATTATTGCTCCGTAGGTTCCGTCGAATCCGCTGCGTCGCTGCTGTCGTCGCCACCGGCTTGCTGGCCGTCTTCGTCCAGTTCGCCGTCATCGTCCGCATCGCTTTCCACGACGCGGCGCACGCCGGACAGCGTGCTGCCGTCATCGACGTTGATCAGCGTGACGCCCTGCGTCGCGCGGCCCATTTCGCGGATTTCCGCGACACGGGTGCGCACCAGGACGCCGCCGGTGGTGATGAGCATGATTTCATCAGTAGGCGTGACCAGCACCGCACCCACCACCTTGCCGTTGCGCGAGGTGGTCTGGATGGCGATCATGCCCTTCGTGCCGCGGCCGTGGCGCGTGTACTCCGCGATCGGCGTGCGCTTGCCGTAGCCGTTTTCAGTGGCGGTCAGCACCGTCTGCGTCTCGTCGCCCGCAACCAGCAGCGCGATGACGGTCTGCGTGTCTTCGAGCATCATGCCGCGCACGCCGCGGGCGTTGCGGCCCATCGGACGCACGTCGTTCTCGTCGAAACGCACGGCCTTGCCGGCGTCCGAGAACAGCATGACATCGTGCTTGCCGTCGGTGAGGTCCGCGCCGATCAGGTAGTCGCCGTCGTCAAGGTCGACGGCGATGATGCCGGCCTTGCGCGGGTTGGAGAAGTCGGACAGCGGGGTCTTCTTG
>DALZRX010000277.1:842-1506 GCA_032015805.1 Achromobacter sp. | reverse complement strand
GATCTTCTCGCCTTCGGCCAGCGGGAACATGTTGACGATCGGCTTGCCGCGCGAATTACGCGTGCCCTGCGGCACTTCCCAGACCTTCAGCCAGTACACGCGGCCGCGGTTCGAGAAGCACAGGAGGAAGTCGTGCGTATTGGCGATGAAGAGCTGGTCGATCCAGTCGTTTTCCTTCATGGCCGTGGCCTGCTTGCCGCGTCCGCCGCGCTTTTGCGAGCGGTATTCGGACAAGGGCTGGCTCTTGATGTAGCCGCCGTGCGACAGGGTCACGACCATGTCGGTCGGCGTGATCAGGTCTTCGGTGTCGAGTTCCGTGGCGTTCAGTTCGATTTCTGAACGGCGCGAGTCCTTCGCGCCGGTCGAGAATTCGGCCTTGATGGCCTGCAGCTCTTCGCTGATGATGGACGTGATGCGCTCGGGACGCGCCAGGATGTCCAGCAGGTCGGCGATGGTGGACATGATGTCCCTGTATTCGCCGACGATCTTGTCCTGCTCCAGCCCGGTCAGGCGTTGCAGGCGCATGTTCAGGATTTCCTGGGCCTGGGTGTCGCTGAGGCGATACTGGCCGTCGCCCTGAAGGCCGAATTCGGCGCCCAGGTCGTCCGGACGGAAGGCCGCGCGGCCTCCCGGCGTGTCGCCGTCGGCGCGCGACAGCATTTCG
>DALZRX010000277.1:0-832 GCA_032015805.1 Achromobacter sp. | reverse complement strand
CAGGCGGGGCTGGCCGTCGACCAGCGCCACCAGGTTCATCCCGAAGGTGTCCTGAAGCTGGGTGTTCTTGTAGAGGTTGTTCAGCACGACCTCGGGCACTTCGCCGCGTTTGAGCTCGATGACAAGGCGCATGCCGTCCTTGTCCGACTCGTCGCGAATGTCGGAGATGCCTTCGATCTTCTTATCGTTGACCAGCTCGGCGATGCGTTCCTGCAGCGTCTTCTTATTGACCTGGTAGGGAATCGCGTCGATCACGATCGCCTGGCGATTGCCCTTCTCCATGTCTTCGAAGTGCGTCTTGGCGCGCATGATGACGCGGCCGCGACCCGTGCGATAGCCTTCGCGCACGCCGGACATGCCGTAGATGATGCCGCCCGTGGGGAAGTCTGGCGCCGGGATGATCTCGATGAGTTCATCGACCGTGCACGCCGGATTGCGCAGGCAGTACAGGCAGCCGTCGACCACTTCCTGGAGGTTGTGCGGCGGAATGTTGGTCGCCATGCCCACCGCGATGCCGGAGCTGCCGTTGACCAGCAAGTTGGGCAGGCGCGACGGCAGCAGCAGCGGTTCCTGTTCGCTGCCGTCGTAGTTGGGGCCGAAATCGACGGTTTCCTGGTCGATGTCGGCCAGGAGCTCGTGGGCGATCTTGGCCAGGCGGATTTCGGTGTATCGCATCGCCGCGGCGTTGTCGCCGTCGATGGAACCGAAGTTGCCCTGGCCATCGACCAGCATGTAGCGCATGGAGAAATCCTGCGCCATGCGGACAATGGTGTCGTAGACGGACTGGTCGCCGTGGGGGTGGTACTTACCGATGACGTCCCCGACGATACGC
>DALZRX010000276.1:0-5858 GCA_032015805.1 Achromobacter sp. | reverse complement strand
TTTTATTGCTCAAAACCCCGCAGGGTTCCCCTGCGGGGTTTTGTCTTTGCGGGTCCAGGATCGCGCCGCCATCGGCGGGAACCGCGGGCGCAATACGGCGGAATGCTCGCTGCTCACTCGTGCACCTCGCTGTGTGACCTGCTGCGTCCGTGCGATGTGATGCAAAAATAAAGAACCCCTCGCGGCTGGTGCCGCGAGGGGTTTTTGTTTGGCCTGGATATCTCTTACGGTATGGCAGTCGACGGCGCCGTGGCAACGCCGACGTACTCCTGGCGGTCGATGCCGTGGCGTTGGAGTTTGTCGTAGAACGTTTTGCGCGGAATGCCGAGAGCGTCGAGGGTGGCCTTGATGTCGCCACGGTTCGTGGCAAGGGCTTCGCGAATGAGCTGAGCCTCATACTGTTCCATGCGTTCCGGCAGACTGAGCGCGCCGGCTTGTATCGATGCGGCTACGGGTTCAGGAGCGGGGCCGTTGAGCACACCCAAGACCAAACGCTCCGCGAAGTGGGCCAGTTCGCGCACGTTGCCAGGCCAGTCGTGCGTCATGAGATGTTGCCGAATCGAGGCGGGCATTTCCGGGATGTCGCGCTGGAAGCGGCGCGAGGCGTGTCCGAGATAGTGCGCGAAGAGCAGGGGGATGTCGTCCCGACGTTCCCGTAGCGGGGGCAGCCTAATCGTGACGACGTTCAGCCGATAGAACAGATCTTCGCGGAACTTGGCGCGGCTGGCGGGGCTACCCAGGTCTTCCTTGGTGGCCGCGACGACGCGCAGGTCGAGATTGCGGACTTCGTTGCTGCCGAGCGGGGTGATCTGGCGCGACTCGAGGACGCGCAGCAGCTTGACCTGCACGGCGAGGGGCATGCTTTCGATCTCGTCGAGAAACAACGTGCCGCCGCTTGCGTGTTCGATGCGGCCGATGCGCTTCTTTTGCGCGCCGGTGAAAGCGCCGGGTTCGTGGCCGAAGAGTTCGCTTTCGATGACGCTTTCTGGCAAAGCGCCGCAATTGATGGCGACCAACGGCCGGTGCCGGCGGCGGCTGAGGCGGTGCAGCGCGGTGGCGACGACTTCCTTGCCGGTGCCGGTTTCGCCTTCGACCAGGACATCCACATCGGCGTCCGCGATGTGGCGCAATGTCTGCTTGATGCGCTGCATGGCGGGTGTGGTGCCGATGAACGGCACCTCATCCGCTTCGACGGCGAATGCGGCTTCGCGAAGCCGCCGGTTTTCGAGGACCAGGCGTCGCTTTTCAGCGGCGTGACTGATGGCGGCGACGAGGCGGTCGGCCGGATAGGGCTTGGACAGGAAGTCGTATGCGCCCTCACGCATGCACTGGACCGCCGTGGCGATGTCGCCATGGCCGGTGATGAGAATTACCGGGATGTCAGGATCGATGCCGCGAAGACGCTGGAAGAGTTCGAGCCCGTCCATGTCGGGCATGCGGATGTCCGTGATGACCACCCCGTCGAAACTTCGGTCCAGGGTCGGCAACGCGGCGCGTGCGCTGGCATGGGCCGTTACCGAGATTCCGTGAAGCCTGAGGGTCTGGAGGGCGGCGCGCCGCAGTTCGTCGTCGTCGTCAATGAAAACGGCGTGCGGCGTCGCGGGCCGCTGCATGGTGTCATCGGCAATGCCGGCGGCGGGCGTCAGGAGGTCAGGGGCGCGCGTCATGGTTCGTGCTCGGTGCGTGATTCTGGTCCGGCGTTTTACGCAGGGTCAGGATGAATAGGGCGCCGCGGTCGGGCGCGTGCGGAGACGACATGCTGGCGTCTTCCGGACGGGCTGCGCGTAGCTCGCCGCCGAACTCGGCGACGATGTCTCGGCTGATGACGAGGCCCAAGCCAAGGCCGTCCGGTTTGGTGGTGTGGAATGGCGTGAAGAGGTGCTCGCGGGCCTGGTCCGAGAGTCCCGGGCCGTTGTCGTGAACCTGAAGTTGCACGGTGTCGCCCAAGTCTTGCACGGCCACGATGATTTTGCCATTCGGCGCGCCCTCCAACGCCTCAAGCCCGTTCTGTAGCAGATTGACCAGCACCTGCTCGAGGCGAACGCGGTTGGCCTGGACCCGGCAGTTCTGGTTACGGGGCGGGCTTTGCAGCACCACACCCTGGCGTCTTGCCCGCGGACCCACGAGAAGCAGGGCACCTTCCAGCGCTTCCATCAGATTGGTCGGTCCGACGGTCGCACCAGCCTTGCGCGAAAAGGCGCGAAGCTCGCCGGTAATGTGGCCAATGCGTTCGGTGAGCGCTGCGATGGTGCCCAGATTTTCCTGAGTGGCGCCTTCGTCGCGGCGCCGCAGGAACTCGGCGGCGTTGTCTGCGTAGGCGCGTATGGCGGCGACGGGCTGGTTGATTTCGTGTGCAACGCCGGCCGCGACCTGGCCGAGCAATGCCAGCTTGCTGGCCTGCACCAGCTCGTCCTTCATGGTGTGGAGCTGGGATTCGGCTCGCAGGCGCTCATCCATTTCGTCAAGAAGCTTGGCGTTCACATCGCGCAATTGCGCCGTGCGTTCGTCGACCAACGCCGCGAGCTGATGCTGGACCGCGGCTTGTTGCTCCGCGCGCTCCTGCTGGCGGTGACGGCGGTACAGCACTACGCCGATCAGCGCGGCGAGCACGAATTGCGCGAACAACGCGCCCAGTTGGGCATTGGCACTGGCCTGGTTCATCGCTGTCTGCACGGGGGACAACTGGTGCAGCGTCCATCCGGGCGATTCGATGACCGGCAAGGTGGTGTGGAGCAGTGGGTCGCCGGCGGCGGCGCGGGGCAAGTCGTCGTCGGTGTGCACGAGCTGCCCAATGCTGGCGGTCTGCAGCGCTGGAGTGAGCGGCAGCGGCTGGAACTTCGCGTCGCCAAATTGCAGGCTGGTCCGCAGCGCCTGCGCCAGCTCGGGCGTTAGCGGCCGCGTCACTTTGAAGCGCCAGTCCGGGATGTTGCCGAGCAGCACCACGCCGTGTTCGTCTGTCACGAAGATGACGGCATTGGCCTGGCGCCAATCTGCCTCCAGATCCCGGAAATCGACCTTCAAGACCACCACGCCCAGCATCGCGCCCTGGGCGTCGTCCACGCGCCGCGACAAATAGAGGCCCGCCTCGTGGCTGATCGTTCCCAGCGCGAAATGTTCGGCCGACCCGTGTACCACCGAACCCTGGAAGTAGGGGCGGAACTCGTAGTCCACGCCGACGAAGGTGGCGGGCTCGCGCCAGTTGCTGGCGGCGATGGCCAGGCCTTTTTTGTCGAGCACGTAGATGGCGGAAGCGCCGACGCCGCGGCTGAGCGCCTCCAGCTTTTCGTCCAGCGCTTCGATCTGCGCCGCGCTGGCTCCTTGAAGCGCGGCGCGCAGGTCGACGTCCTGGGTCAGCGCGAAGGGCAGTGCCCGGAATTTATCCAGGTTGTTACGCAGCAAGGCTGCGTTGATCTGGCCGGTGCCGCGGGCCTGGATGGCGGCTTCCCGGAGAGCGCCCTCACGCGCCCATTGCGCGGCCCCGTGCAGGGTGATGGCGATGAGGCCTATGGCAAGAAGCGCCAGCGCGACCCGCCAAGCCCAGGACCACGAACGCGTCGAGGCTCGTGCCGGGAGCGGCGGGGGAGAAGAGGGAGTCGGTGCATGCATGATGTGCGGTTTTCCGCACATTTTAGCGGCTTTCTGTGCGGATTTTCGCCTTGTGGGCGGCATCTTAACAACCAGGTACGAAAAGGAAAATTCAACAGTTTCAAAGGGTTATCCGCTTCGATCCCCTTCTTCGAACCCTGGCACGGGTATTGCATATATACCGGCAAGCCGCGCGGCCATCACCCGCGGTGAAATTGGCTGGCGGCACGAACGCATGGCCTTAAAACAGATAACGCCCCGACGTCGCACGCGCCAAGCTGCGCGGAGCAAGGGGCACTGGTGGGGACAATCCCAATGATCGAAGTGGATCACAGCGCGCCCGCGCGCAAGCTCAAGTTCTATCAAATCCTGTACGTGCAGGTGATCTTTGCCATCGTGGTCGGCATTCTGCTCGGCGCATTCAAGCCCGAATTGGGCCAACAGATGCAGCCGCTGGGCGACGCCTTCATCAAGCTGGTAAAGATGATCATCGCGCCCGTCATCTTCCTTACCGTGGCGACGGGCATCGCGGCCATGAGCGACCTGAAAAAGGTCGGGCGTGTGGCCGGCAAGGCCATGCTGTACTTCCTGGTGTTCTCGACGCTGGCGCTGATCATCGGCATGGTGGTCAGCCATATCGTGCAACCCGGCGCCGGTATGCACATTGACCCGGCCACGCTGGATCAGAAGGCCGTGTCGGGCTATGTCGCGAAGGCGCACGATTCGACCATCACCGGCTTCCTGATGAACGTGATTCCCACGACCATCTTCAGCCCGTTCGTGGGTGGAGACATCCTCCAGGTGCTGTTCGTGGCAGTGCTGTTCGGCATTTCGCTGGCCATGGTGGGTGAGCGCGGCAAGCCCATCCTGAATTTCATGACGGCGCTGGCACAGCCGATCTTCAAGATGGTGGCGATCCTGATGAAGGCGGCACCCATTGGTGCCTTCGGCGCGATGGCGTTCACCATCGGCAAGTACGGCATCAAGTCCGTCGTGAACCTGGCAATGCTCGTGGGCACCTTCTATGCGACCTCGGTGCTGTTCGTCGTCGTTGTGCTGGGCCTGGTCGCCCGCTACAACGGGTTCTCGATCTTCAAGCTGGTCCGCTACATCCGCGAAGAACTGCTGCTGGTGCTGGGCACGAGCTCGTCGGAAGCGGCGCTGCCCACGCTGATGCAGAAGATGGAACGCGCCGGCTGCTCGAAGTCGGTGGTCGGCCTGGTGGTGCCCACCGGTTACTCGTTCAATCTGGACGGCACCAACATCTACATGACGATGGCTGCGCTGTTCATCGCGCAGGCCTGCGATATCCCCCTCTCGCTGGGCGATCAGATCCTGCTGCTGCTGGTGGCGATGCTCAGTTCCAAGGGCGCGGCCGGCGTGACGGGCGCGGGCTTCATCACCCTGGCTGCCACGCTGTCGGTGGTGCCGTCGGTGCCGGTGGCCGGCATGGCACTGATCCTCGGCGTGGACCGGTTCATGTCCGAATGCCGTGCGCTGACCAACCTGGTCGGCAACGCGACCGCAACCGTGGTCGTCGCGCGCTGGGAAGGCGAGCTGGACCAGGAGCAACTACGCGCGACGCTGGATAGCGCGGGCACTCCGGACGCCTCGCAGCCTCAGGCGATACTGGCAGAGCCTGCCCGTCAGAGCTGATCGCCATCGCGCCGCGCGAATGTCGCACGGCGCGCCACGCTTCCCCCTGCATGACGGGGGCAGGTAAAAAAAATCCCCCGGCGCTTCTCAGCGCAGGGGGATTTTCATTGGGTCAAAGCCGGATCAGGGAACCAGGATGCCCGCTTCGCGAAGCAGGTTGGCGGTTTCAAACAGGGGCAAGCCCATCACGCCCGTGTAGCTGCCCGCGATGTGCGAGACGAAGGTTCCCGCGAGACCCTGGATGCCGTACGCGCCCGCCTTGCCGAAGGGTTCGCCACTGTCGCAGTAGCGGGCGATTTCCTCGTCGCTCAGGTCGCGCATGCGCACTTCGGTGACGGAGACGGCTTCGAGCAGGCGATCGCCGCTCCACACCGCCACGGCGGTATGGACCTCGTGGGCAGAGCCGGATAGCGCGCGCAGGATGCGGATGGCGTCGTCGCGGTCCGCGGGCTTGCCCAGGACTTCACCAGCCAGGATGACGGTCGTGTCGGCCGCAAGCAGGGGCAGGGCGGGCAAGGACTGCGCACGCATCCAGTCGCGCCCGCGCAGGGCTTTGTCCCGGGCGGTGCGCCGCACATAATCGGCGGCGCTTTCGCCCGGGTGTTGCGGCTCGTCTT
>DALZRX010000275.1:0-5860 GCA_032015805.1 Achromobacter sp. | reverse complement strand
GGCCCTTTGCCAGGCGGCCTCATGGTCGGCGCTGCGGGCGCGCCAGCGGTCCAGCGCCGCGCCATCCGCCGCCGACAGGGTTTCGGACTGCACGCGCACCAGCCAGCCGGCCGCTTCCTTCAGAATGGCGGGGTCGATGGCGGCGTTCACGGCGTATCCATCTGATAGGCGATCAGGCAGGCGGCGAAGGCGGACTGCATATGGCGTTTTACGGTCGACAGCGAAACGCGCAGCTTTTGCGCGATCTCGTCATAGCCCATGCCGTCGAACTGCGACATCAGGAAGATCTCGCGCGTGCGGCCCGGCAGCGAACGCAGTGCGGCATCGATGGCGTGCAGCGTTTCAAGAATGAGGGCGCGCGCCTCCGGCGAGGGCGACTCGAACTCGGGCAATTGCGCCACGGCGGCCAGATAAGCGTCTTCCACCGCCCGCCGGCGCCAATGGTCTGCCACCAGGCCCTTGGCGATATGGGTGAGCAACGCGCGCGGCTCGGCGCCCGTCTCGTCCCGACGCCGCCCGGCCATCAGCCGCACGAACGTGTCGTGCGCCAGGTCCGCGGCGTCGAAGGAACTGCCCAGCTTCTTGCGCAGCCATGCCGACAGCCAGCCGTGGTGTTCGCGATAAAGCTGGGTGACGTTGTCGACAGTGGGGGATAGCGGCGCAGGCAAGGCGCACCTCGGCACATATGCAAATAGGAATGGTTTTTATTCTATACGAGCTGGGCACTGGCCGCCCGCCGCGCGCGCGGCACGCGTGTCGGGCCGGTGCGATAGAATCGGTCACCTTCCCGCCTTACACATGAGCGCCATGCAGAACGACCCGTCCCTGCCTCTGTTCCTTGCCAGCGGCGGGCAAATGGGAGCACGGGTCGGCAGCCATGACTGGGCTGCCACGCCGCTCGGCCCGATCGATTCCTGGCCAGCCTCGTTGCGCATTGCCGCAGGCATGGTGCTGTCGTCCCGGTTCCCGTCCTGTCTGGTCTGGGGCGCGGACCTGATCTCGATCTACAACGACGCCTTCGTGCCCATCCTGGGCGCCAAGCCCGACGCGTTGGGCCGGCCGTTCAGCGAGGTTTGGCGGGAAGCATGGCCGCTGATCGGCCCCATCGCTGACCGCGCGTTCGCCGGCGAGGCGACCTTCATCGAAGACTACTCGCTCGAAATCCACCGCTATGGCCGCGCCGAGACGGCCAACTTCACGTTCTGCTACAGCCCCGTTCGCGATGAAGACGGCAACGTGGTCGGCATGATCGACACCGTCATCGAAACCACCGCCCGCGTCAGCGCCGAAAGGGCCCAGACCGACGCCTTGCGCCTGACCGAAGGGGCGTTGCGCCAAAGCCAGAAGATGGAAGCGATCGGACAAATGACGGGCGGGGTCGCGCATGATTTCAACAACCTCCTGACCGGCATCTCGGGCAGCCTTGAACTGCTCAGCCAGCGCATTGCGCTGGGCCGGTTCGATGACATGGCCCGCCACATCGCCGTGGCAATGAGCGGCGCCGAAAAGGCAGCCCTGCTCACGCGCCGTCTGCTGACCTTTTCGCGCGGCCACCCGCTGGAACGCAAGGCGGTGGACATCAATCACGTCGTCGCCGACATGGAGGCGCTGATCGCGCGCAGCGCCGGTTCGGCGGTCACGCTGGAACTGGCCTGCGCACCCGGACTGTGGGCCGTCTGGGTCGACTCGCACCAGCTCGAAAACGCGCTGCTGAACTTATGCCTGAATGCGCGTGACGCCCTGTCCGGGTGCGGGACGATGCGCATCGAGACGCGCAACGTGACCCTCGACGCCGAGGATGCGCGCGCACGCGGTCTCGAAGCAGGCGATCACGTGCGGCTGCGGGTGTCCGACACGGGTTGCGGCATGACGCCCGAGACCGTCCGGCGCATGTTCGAACCTTTCTACACCACGAAGCCGGCCGAGCGCGGCACCGGTTTGGGTCTATCGCTGGTGCACGATTTCGTCCGGCAGTCAGGCGGGCACGTCCAGGTGCGCTCGCAGCCGGACCAAGGCACGGATATCGACCTCTACTTTCCACGCCATGGCAGCGCCACGCTCGATGTCGCGGCGGACGCGGCTGCGGCTGCGCCACCGCGGGCGTTGCAGGGCGGGACGGTGCTGCTGGCAGAAGACGATCCCGCCGTGCGTGAAATCACGGCCGAAGTGCTGAAGGAAATCGGCTACGACGTCATCCAGGCCACCGACGGCGCCAGTGCGCTCAGGCTCCTGGCCACCCATGCGCGGATCGACCTGCTGGTCTGTGATCTGGCCTTGCCGGGCGGTGTGAACGGGCGGCGCGTGGCGGAAACGGGCCGGTCATTGCGGCCCGGGATGAAGGTGCTGTTCATCACGGGCTACGGCGAGAGCGCCGAGGGCGCCAACGCGCCGGCCGCGGGGGCACCGGTCCTGCTCAAGCCGTTCACGCTGGACGACCTGGCCAACCAGGTCCATGCGCTGATGGGCTGACCCGGCGAGCCGTTCAGGCGGGTGGCAGCCGCCGCGTCGTGCGGATCCAGAACAGGCCCGCCGACGAAAGAAGCATGGCAAACAGCAGGTACACGAAGCAGATCAAGAGGCCAAAGAAGTAGTAGCGGTCGTACACGCTGGCCGCCCACCACGCCGTCCCGCCATACACGGCCATGACGATGAACGGCAGCCACAGCACCGCGACGCCGGCGCGGCGCCAGCCCGGCGTGT
This sequence comes from Achromobacter sp., assembly GCA_032015805.1. GTDB lineage: Bacteria > Pseudomonadota > Gammaproteobacteria > Burkholderiales > Burkholderiaceae_B > Achromobacter. Next base: position 3,160 of record DALZRX010000275.1, on the reverse strand, counting down.
TCAGGCGCGGAAATTTCTGGGGCTTGGCGCGCAGCACCAGCGCCAGCGCCGACAGCGCCGGCAGCACGAAGGCCAGCATCGCCAGCACCAGCAGGCCGGCATCCAGGAACGTCGCCACGAACTCGCGCAAAATCGGCTCCTTGCACGGCGCACCGGTGGCGCCGTCCTGGACGTTATACACGAGCCGCCGCGCCGGTCCTCACAACTTTGGCGCGTAGCGCACGGTCAGCATCACATTGCGCGGTTCGCCGTAGTAGTTGTTGCTGGACAGCGTGTTGTAGGAAGGCACGTAGTACTTTTTGTCGAACACGTTGTTCACGTTCAGCCCGAAGCTCAGCTCCGGCGTGGCCTGGTAGCCCACTCGCGCGTTCCAGATCGTGAATCCCGCCAGCTTGAATTCGCGGTCCGAACTGATCGTCGACGTCTGCGTATTCACGCCGGCGCCCACGCTCAGGCGGTTCAACGTGCCCGGCAGCTTGTAGTTGGCCCACAGGCGCAGCATGTGCTTGGGCGTCCAGGTGTTGAAGACCTTGCCCTGGTTGTCGGGGTCTTCCAGGAATTTGGTGGTGTTGTAGGCGTAGCCGGCATACAGCTCCAGCCCACGCACCACTTCGCCGGAAATCTCGGCCTCGACGCCCTGGCTGCGCACCTTGCCCGCCGCGCGCGAGCAGTACCAGCCGTTGCAGGCGAACCCGGCATCGTAATCAATGACGGCGCGGTTCTTATGGTCGTAGCGGAACACGGCCAGCAGGGCATTGACCCGGCCGTCCGCCAGTTCGCCCTTCACGCCGACCTCGTAGTTGTTGCCGTCGATCGGCTTGAGGAGGCTGCCGGAGACGGTGCGTTCGGTCTGCGGCTCGAAGACCGTGGTGTAGCTGCCGTAGACCGACCAGTCTTCCGTCAGCGAATACACGATGCCGGCGTAGGGGATGAAGCGCCCCGACGTGGTGGACGTCGTGGTGCTGCCGTCGCCGGTGTAGCTGTAGTCGAACCAGCCGACGCGTCCGCCGCCGATCAGCGCCAACGACTGGGTGGGCTTGACGCGCCACGTGCCGTAGATGCCCTTTTGCCGGATGTCGTAGGCGCTGCGCGCATCGTAGCCGCTGGCGGCGGCGATGGAATCCATGTCCTGCCACGGGCGGTGATGGTCGAGTTCGAAGATATTGCCGCCGCTCTCCCAGGCGCGGGTGAACCGGTCATTCGTCGTGAGCTTGGAATAGTTGGCGCCGATTACCACTTCCTGCGCCATGCCCCAGCCCTCGAAGTCGCCAGCCACCGACATGTCCATGCCGCGCTGCCGGCTTGTGAAGTCGACTCCGAAATTGCCATAGTCCAGGCCGCTGCCGTCACGCTGCACGGGTCCGGTGACGCGCTGGTGCACGGTCGTGTTGTCCTCGTTCATTGCCACGCCCGCCAGCCTGAAGCGCCACGACGTGTTGAAGCGATGCGTCACGTCGGCGTTGAAAATGGTCTGGTCGTTGGTGGCGCGGTTCCAGGTCGAGCCGGTGAACGTGGAGCGCGGCAGATCGATGCTGCCGCCGTCTTCAAAACGGGGATAGCCGACGAACATGGGCCGCGACCGGCTGTACCGGTTGCTGACGCCCAGGCCCACCGTCGTGTTTTCGGTGATGTCGTAGTCCAGCGCGGCGTAAAGGTTGCGGACGTTGTCATACACGTAGTCGATGTAGGAATGGCTCCGGTCCTCGTCCAGCACCATGCGCCCGCGCAGCGTGCCAGATTCATTGAGCGGGCCGCCCGCGTCCAGCGTCAGGCCGTAGTGGTCCCACGATCCGACTTTGCCCGTCACGACCACGGCAGGCTCCGCGCCGCCCCGTTTGCGAACCAGGTTGATCGCGCCCCCGGGGCTGCCCGCGCCCTGCAGGAGGCCGGCCGCGCCGCGCAGGATTTCCACGCGGTCATAGAACACCAGCGAATCCTGCTCCCAGTTGCCCAGGCTGTAGCTGTTGCGCAGCAGGGACACGCCGTCGTATTGCAGCAGGTCCACGGGGAAGCCGCGGGAATTGATCGCCACGCCGGCGCCCACGCCCTGCACGCCCACCATGCCCGCCGTGTTGTTGACGGCGTCCGGCAGGCTGGTCATGTCCTGATCGTCCATCCGCTGACGCGTCAGCACGGTGATGGATTGCGGAATGTCCTTCAGCGCCTGCGGCGTCTTGCCGATGGTCACCGCTGGCGACGTATACGACCCCGTGCCTTCCGTCGTGGTGTTGTAGGTGCCGGTCACCATCACGGGCGCCAGCGTCGCGGTCGAGTCGGCCGGCGCTTGCCGCAGGCGATATCCGCCCTCGGCGCGCGCCACCGCCTGCAGGTCCGTGCCCGCCAGCAGCCGCTCGAGCGCCGCATCCACCGGTAATGTGCCCGACACGCCCCGGGTCACGGCGCCGCCCGTCAAGCCGGGATCGGACGCCACCATCACGCCCGCCTGCACACCGAATGTGCCCAGCGCCGCGCTCAGCGGGCCGGCGGGGATGCTGAACGCAACGGCGCGCGGCGCCTGGGCCTGGGCATGCACCGCCACCGGCGCCAGTACGGCAGCCGTGGCAAGGGGCGCGAAACGTCGCAACGCGGTGCTCAGCGCCGTGCGGCGCAGGGGAAGACGGACAAGCGCCGCAGCGCTCGCGGCGCGGACAGGACGAGGTGACATGAAAGGGTTCCCAGGCTCATGAAAGGTCGGAACAGCCTCGGGGCACGGGCTGCTTTTCCTACATGAAGCGCGAGATCGGGATATCCGCCGTTGCTGTTACAAAAAAGCCCGCGACGGGGCGGACTGTGCTCACGCCCGGCTCACCGTCACCCAGTAACGGGTGTAGCGGCGCACCTGCACGGGCAGGATTTCCTGAAGCATCGCCAGCACCTTGTCGGTGTCGGCCAGCGGGAACGCGCCCACCACGCGCAGTCCGGCCGCCGCATCGGTGCAATGGAGCATGCCCGGGCGGTAGCGTCCCAATTCGTGCAGGAATGCCGACAAGGGCATTTCGTCCGCGATCAGCATGCCCTCAAGCCAGGCTGACACGCCAGGTTCCAGCGTCCCCGCCGCAAAGCCGCCGCCCGCGGTGAATTCAGCCTGCTCGCCGGCCTGCACGCGACGCGCGGCCCCGTCCGGCGCGAAGCCTCGCACGTCCACCGCGCCTTCCAGCAC
>DALZRX010000274.1:0-5876 GCA_032015805.1 Achromobacter sp. | reverse complement strand
GCCCGGCCGGCGGCCAGGGCGCGCTGTTCGGCAAGGCGGATCTGCGCGACGGAATAGGAGGCCATGAAATCCCGGGGTGGCAAACAGGCCGGTGATCCTTGGGAACCCGGCTTAGCGCCGCCGGTCTCAGACTTTCAGGAAATGCTCGCGGTAGTACTTGAGCTCGTCGATGGACTCGTAGATGTCGGCCAGCGCTTCGTGGCGGCTCTTTTTCTCGAAGCCCTTGTACACGGCGGGCGCCCAGCGGCGCGCCAGCTCCTTGAGCGTGCTCACATCCAGGTTGCGGTAATGGAAGAACTGCTCCAGGCGCGGCATGTACGCAAACATGAAACGGCGGTCCTGGCTGATGGTGTTGCCGCACATGGGCGATTTGCCAGCCGGCACGTGCTGCGCAAGGAACGCCAACAGCGTATCCTCTGCCTGCGCCTCGGTCACGGTGGATGCCTTGACCTTGTCGATCAGGCCGCTTTTACCGTGGGTGGATTTATTCCAGTTGTCCATGGCGTCGAGCAGGCTGTCGGACTGGTGCACGACGATCACCGGGCCTTCGGCCACAACCGTCAGGTCAGGCTCCGTCACCACGACGGCGACTTCGATAATCCGTTCTTTCTCGGGGTCCAGACCCGTCATTTCCATGTCGAGCCAGATCAGGCGGTTTTCGTTCGCAGCCATATAATTTGCCTTTAAAACACGCGATTTTCGCACATCCCTTCTTGAGCAAAACGCTTTGCCCATGTTCACATTGCTGTTCGTTGCCTTCCTGTTGACCGATATTGCCGTGCGCATGTGGCTGGCGTCGCGCCAGATCCGCCATGTCGCCCGCAATCGCGACCAGGTGCCCGCGGAATTCTCCCATCGCATCGGGCTGGCCAGCCATCAGCGGGCGGCGGATTACACCGTGGCAAGGGTCCGGTTGGGCATGCTCGAGCGCACCTATGACGCCCTCATCCTGGTCGCCCTGACGCTGCTGGGCGGCCTGCAGTTCATCGATCTTGCGGTCAGCCAGCTTACCAGCAACGATTTCGTGCGGCAGATGCTGCTGCTGGTGGTGGTTGCGCTGGTGCTGGGCCTGCTGGGCCTGCCCTTCACCCTGTGGCGGCAGTTCAAGCTGGAGGCGCGCTTCGGTTTCAACCGCATGACCCCGGGCCTCTTTGCCGCCGACGCGATCAAGGGCCTGCTGGTCGCGGCCGTGCTTGGCCTGCCGCTGGCCGCGGCGGTCCTGTGGCTGATGGGCAGCGCCGGCACCTACTGGTGGATCTGGGCCTGGGCGCTGTGGACGGCCTTCAACCTGGCCCTATTGATCATCTACCCGATGTTCATCGCCCCGCTCTTCAACAAGTTCACGCCGCTCTCCGACCCCGAGCTCGCCGGACGCATCCAGCGCCTGGCGCAGCGCTGCGGATTCGCCTTGAACGGCCTGTTCGTCATGGACGGGTCGCGCCGGTCGGCCCACGGCAACGCCTATTTCACGGGGTTCGGTAAATCCCGCCGCATCGTGTTCTTCGACACCCTGCTCGCCCGCCTGAACGCAGACGAGATCGAGGCCGTGCTGGCGCACGAACTCGGCCATTTCGCCAAGCGCCACATCATCAAGCGTGTCATCTTCAGCTTTGCCGCCGCGCTGGTGTTCTTTGCCATTCTGGGGTGGATCGCGCAGCAACCGTGGTTTTATGTCGCCCTGGGCGTGCTGCCGCAGTTGGGCGGCCGCAACGACGCCATGGCGCTGCTGCTTTTCTTCCTTGTCATTCCCGTTTTCACCTTCATGTTGACGCCCCTTGCCAGCTGGTATTCGCGCCGCGATGAATTCGAAGCAGATCGCTACGCCGCCGAGCAAAGCTCGCCGGAGCGCCTGGTTTCCGCGCTGGTCAAACTGTACGACGACAACGCCGCCACCCTGACACCCGACCCCGTGCATTCCGCCTTCTACGACAGTCACCCTCCCGCCGCCGTGCGCATCCGCCACCTGATGGCGGCGACCGCATGAGCGCGCCGATGGAAGGCCGCATCATCGCCGCGCATGGCCGTCACTACACCGTGGAACTGGCGGACGGCGCCCTGCGCAAGTGTTTTCCAAGGGGCAAGAAGACCGGGGCCGCGGTAGGCGATCGCGTCAGGATCACGCCGCAAGGCAAGGACGAAGGCGCCATCGACGCCATTCTGCCGCGCAGCAACCTGCTCTATCGCTCCGACGAAATGCGCTCCAAGCAGTTCGCATCCAATGTCGACCAGCTTTTGATCGTCGTGGCCGTCAGGCCCACCTTTTCGGACGACCTGACAGGCCGCGCATTGGCAGGTGCATGGAGCGCGGGCATATCGCCGCTGATCATCCTGAACAAGACCGACCTGACCGACGAGCTGCCGGCCGCACGCGCCCGGCTTGCGCCCATCGCGGCGCTGGGCGTGGATATCATCGAGCTGAGCGCACTTGAGCCCGAGAAGGTCCACACCCTGCTCGCGCCGCGCCTGGCCGGGCGCACGAACCTGCTGCTGGGCCAAAGCGGCATGGGCAAGTCGACGCTGCTCAACGCGCTGGTGCCGGACGCCGCCGCGGCCACGCGCGAGCACTCCACCGCGCTGGACATGGGCAAGCATACGACGACCAGCACCCGCCTCTACCACCTGCCGGCGCCGGGCGGCGACCTGATCGATTCGCCCGGATTCCAGGCCTTCGGGTTGCACCACCTTACCCGCGAAGACATCATCCGGGGCTTCCCGGAATTCACGCAACCGATCGAGGAATGCCGTTTCTACAACTGCTCCCACCGCCACGAGCCCGGCTGCGGCGTGATGGCGGCGTTGCAGGCCGGCAAGATCGATGCGGCGCGCTACGCGCTGTACGAGCGTATCCTGGAGGAAAACCTGGCCGGCCAGCAGCGCTACTGAGGCGAGCCGCCACCCAGGCGCCAGGCGCCAGGCGCACAAAAGCACAAACGGCCCGAATGGGCCGTTTCTTTTTGCATGCGGGAAATAGCGTGCGTGGCAATTGAAGCGCGACGCCAGCGAAAGCTCACACGCGGCTCACACGCGGCTCACACGCGGCTCACACGCGGCTCACACGCGGCTTGGCAACATGCCACGCATCAGCATCACGCCCATTCAGCGCGGCGTGAATCCGTGGCGCAGCAGATGGTAGAGATTTCGCAGCATGCCTGCGGTGGCGCCCCAGATGAAATGCTTGCCGTAAGGCATGCCGTAATACTGGCGCACGCGGCCGTCGTCGAGCCTGGCTTCGTAGAGCCGGTGATTGGCCGGATCCATCAGGAACGACAACGGCACCTCGAACACCTCGGCCACTTCAAAGGCATCGGGCGCCAATTGGAATCCCGGCCGTACCAGCGACACCACGGGGATGATCGAGAAGCCCGTTGCCGTCAGGTAGGGCGGCATGCTGCCCAGGACTTCCACGTGATTGGCGGGCAAGCCTGTTTCTTCTTGCGCTTCGCGCAGCGCCGCCGCCACGGGGGTGGCGTCGCTGGTTTCGATACGTCCGCCAGGAAAACTGATCTGGCCCGCGTGATCGTGCAGGTGCGCGGCGCGCTGCGTCAGCATGATGTGCACGCCGTCATCGCGCGTCACCAGCGGGATCAGCACGGCGGCCGGGACCGGTGTGCCCTCGCGGCCGGGATAGCGAAGGTCGTTATCGCGCGAAAGCTCCAGCGTCCATGTGGACGGCTGGCTGAGCGTGCCCCGCAAGGAATCCGGCGTGAGCAGGCTGGTGGGCACGGGCGGCAGCGACTCGTTGGCCACTACCCACGGCTGCGTCGCCGGGTCAAACCCGGGGCGCGCCAACGGCCTTCGAGGCCGCGCGGAAGACGAGGTATCAGACATACGGCTCAAAATAAGAAAAAAGGCACCCTCGCAGGTGCCTTTTTAACCCGGAAACCCGTGTCGAACGGAAACGCGGATTGGCGTGAACGTCCGACACTGGCAGGGCCGTGTACCGATAAGCGATCAAGCCGCGGAGGCTTGCTTGCTGACCAGCTTTTCCTTGATGCGAGCCGACTTGCCCGAGCGCGAGCGCAGGTAGTACAGCTTGGCGCGGCGCACGTCGCCGCGGCGCTTCACTTCGATGCTGGCGATTTGCGGCGAGTAGAGCTGGAACGTACGTTCCACGGCTTCACCCGACGAAATCTTGCGCACGGTGAACGCGGAGTTCAGGCCGCGATTGCGCTTGGCAATCACAACGCCTTCGAAAGCCTGCACGCGCTTGCGCGTGCCTTCAACGACGTTGACGCTCACGATGACGGTGTCACCAGGAGCAAATTCAGGCTTGGCTTGACCGCCGGTCAGACGGGCAATTTCTTCCTGTTCCAGGATAGCGATGAGGTTCATGTGAACTCCTAGATCATCATGTCTTTGCGGGCTAAAACTTTTGCCGTTCGATGTTGTTCACGCCCGGGCTTTCACGTGGCTTCGGATTCAAGCTTTAAAAGCTCAAGACTTCAGCCACATCCGGCCTGGTGCGTGTGCATGGCAACCATGACAACCCAAGGCAACCCATTTTCATGGGCGGGTCCGCGGGCGCGGATTCCGAGGGAGCCTGTGTCGCGATGCTATGCCGCAAGCAGAGGATGAGATTTGGCAAGCCGATGATTCTACACCAAAAATTCGCCGTGGCCTCGGGTAACATCTGGGCCTGCACCCCGGATTGGGGTACCCTTCCAACTCCCTGTAACAAACACGTCATCTGACGCTGTTCCCTCATGTCGTACTCGTCCCTGCTATTGGTCGTCCTGGCGGCGATGGCCCACGCCACGTGGAACCTCCTTGCCAAGCGCGCGGCCATGGTGGGCGCGCCCTTTGTCTTTGCCTATGGCCTGTGCGCTTCGGTGTTGTATGCGCCATGGGTGATCTGGGTGCTGATGCACGACGGCATGAACTGGACCTGGCCCGTTGTCGGCGCGATCCTGGCATCCAGCCTGTTGCATTTGGGCTACAGCCTGTGTCTGCAGCGCGGCTACCAGGTGGCGGATCTGTCTGTGGTCTATCCCATCGCCCGCGGCACCGGCCCCCTGCTCTCCACGACGGGCGCCTTCCTGTTGCTGGGTGAGCCCGCCACCAGCACCGGCATCGCAGGCATGTTGTGCGTGGTCGCCGGGGTGTTGCTGATTGCCACCCAGGGACGGCTTGCCATCTTCCAGCAGGCGCAGGCATGGATCGGCGTGCGCTGGGGCGTGGTGATCGGCCTGTTCATCGCCGCCTATACGGTCGTGGACGCGTACGGCGTGAAGGTGCTGCTGATCAGCCCGGTGCTGTTCGACTGGTTTACCTGTGTGACCCGGACCGCCATGATGACCCCGCACATGCTGCGCCGCCCCACGCAATCGTGGAAATCCATGCGCGGACATTGGCACTTGGCGCTGGCCGTGGGCTTTTTGTCGCCGCTGGGCTACATCCTGGTGCTGTATGCGCTGCGCAACGGCGCGCCGCTAAGCCTGGTCGCGCCTGCTCGGGAAATGTCCATGATGCTCGGCACACTTGCCGGCATGTTCCTGCTGCGCGAAAAAGTAGGTGTGGGCCGACTGGCCGGTTGCGTGGCCATTTTGGCGGGCGTAGTCCTGCTGGGCTCAAGCTGACCGCCGCGCGGCGGTTGCGCGCCTGAAGGCGCGGCCCTCTGCCGATCAGAAGCCGCCCGCCACACCCAACCACATCAGGCCGGGGATCATTGCGCCCCAGGCCAGCACCAGCACCACGTCCGTGACCATGGCTTTCATCGTGAGCTGATTGGCCGCCGGCTGCGCCTTGGCGTCACCGATGCTGTAATCGCGCGCCACCGTAGCCGCGGGGACTGCGGGCGCGGTAGCGACGGTTACGCCCGTCACGGGAGCACCCACGGAGATGCCGACCGCCGGGGCGCCCGCCACCGGGACGCCCGC
>DALZRX010000273.1:2286-5885 GCA_032015805.1 Achromobacter sp. | reverse complement strand
GGGCAGCCCTGCAGCGCAAGCTGCCGCAGGCCAAGCCGCACGCGGCCGCCTACGCGGATCTGCAGCAGCAACTGGGCGCGCTGATGCCCAAGTGGTTCATCCGCGATACGCCTTACGCCCAGTTGTCGCACTTTCCGCGCTACCTGAAGGCGGCGGTGGCCCGTATCGACAAACTGCGCGCCGATCCGGCGCGGGACGCGAAGCTGGTGGTCGAAATGGCGCCGCTGGTCACGCAATACCAGCGTGCCCGGGCGGCGCTCAAGGGGGCGCCCGACCCCAGGCTGGACGAATTCCGGTGGCTGCTTGAGGAGTTGCGCGTTGCGCTCTTCGCCCAGGAGCTGCGCACCCCGATGCCGGTGTCAGTCAAGCGCCTGATGAAAAGCTGGGAATCCCTGCAGCGCTGACCGGCGCCGCATGAAAAGCGGGCCGCAATCGCTTGCGGCCCGTTTGCTTTCCGGCGCGTCTACAGCGCCAGGAACCCGGCGATCAACAGAATGATCAGACCGTACTTGGTGACCTTGTACGCCGTGCGGTTCCACTTCTTGAACGCCTTGCGCTTCTGGTCGAGCACCCAGTGCGCGTGGGTCAGCTTGTTGATGGCGCCCGTCTGGTCGCCGCCGTCGTTGGGCGAGCTGGCCGCGGACATGACCTTGCGGCCGAACCAGCGGTTGAAGGCTTCGGCCCAGCGCCACTTCAGCGGGCGCTCGACGTCGCAGAACAGGATGATCCGATTCTCGCCCGTCTTGTTGTAGGCCTCGTGGACGTAGGTTTCGTCAAACACGACGCTTTCCCCGTCGCGCCAACTGTAGTGCTCGCCGTCCACGATGATGTGGCAGCCGTCGTCGTTGGGTGTGGCCAGGCCCAGGTGATAGCGCAGCGACCCGGCGAACGGGTCGCGATGCGGGTTGAGCTGGCCGCCCGGCGGCAACTCGGCGAACATCGCGGCCTTGACCTTGGGCAATCCTTTCAGGATGGCGACGGTCTTGGGGCAGAGTTCTTCGGCCGACGGGTGGCGGGCGTCGTACCACTTCAGGTAGAAACGCTTCCAGCCGTATTTGAAGAACGAGTTGAAGCCGATGTCGTTGTGGGTGTCCGCCGCCTTGATCCGGCGAAGCTCGGCCATCTGGATGGCTTCTTCGCGTATCGTCTCCCAGTTGTCATCCAATACCTTCAGCTCGGCGATCTCGCTGGTCGTGAGGTAGGGCGTGGTCGGCACCCGCGAGCTCAGCACCATGAATGCGTTGATCGGCGCCAGCAGCACCGAATGGTCCAGCAGTTGACGCCCCAGGGGCAGTTTGACTCGGCCTCGGAAGTGCGCAAACAGGATGGCGGCAAGCCAGATCCCGGGTATTAACCATTTCATAGGTAGATCTCGTCGTGCTACGGGAGTGCGGGTATGGGCGATATTGTCCCACAAGCGTCTAGGCAAGAGCCTGTCACGCCGGCGCGCCGTCCGGGCGGATTCTGATGCAAGGAGTGTTCTAGTGAGGTCGGGCGCTGGGTACAATTCCGCCATGTCCGAAGCCGTAACGACCCCGACCCCATTTGTTCACCTGCGCGTCCACTCCGAGTTCTCGGTCGTGGACGGCACGGTGCGTATCCCCGATCTCATCAAGCGCGTGGCCAAGCTGGGCCAGCCCGCCGTCGCGCTGACCGATCTGTCGAACCTGTTCGGACTGATCAAATTCTACAAGGGCGCGCGCGGCGCGGGCGTCAAGCCCATCGCGGGCTGTGACGTCTGGATCTCCAACGACGAAGATCCCGCCAAACCGTTCCGCCTGCTGTTGCTGGTGCGCAACCATCAGGGTTACCTGAACCTTTGCGAACTGCTGTCCAAGGCCTTCCTGACGAACCAGGGCAAGGGCCGTGCGGAAATCCGCCGCGAATGGCTGCAAGGGCAGGCCGGCCTCATCGCGCTGTCCGGGGGGCGCGCGGGCGACGTGGGTCAGGCGCTGGAAGCGGGCAACGCCGTGTCGGCGCTGGCTTTGGCGCGCCAGTGGGCGCACCTGTTCCCGGGCAGCTATTACATTGAACTGCAGCGCGCCGGCATGGACGGCGACGAAGGCTACTGCCAGGCGGCCATGCGGCTTGCCGCCGAGGCCGGCTTGCCGGTGGTGGCGACCCATCCCGTGCAGTTCCTCGATGAATTCGAGTTCCAGGCCCACGAAGCCCGCGTCTGCATTGCCGAAGGCGAGATCCTGGCCAACCCGCGCCGCGTGCGCCGGTTCTCCAAAGAGCAGTATCTGCTCAGCTCCGAGGAAATGGCGCGGCGCTTCGCCGACGTGCCGTCGGCCCTGGCCAACACGGTCGAAATCGCCAAGCGATGCAACCTGAGCCTGGTGCTGGGTAAGCCGCGCCTGCCCAATTTCCCCACGCCTGAAGGCGTGACACTGGACGACTACCTGGTCCAGCTTTCCGAGCAGGGCCTCGAAAAGCGCATGGAGTTCCTGTTCCCGGACACGGCGGAGCGCGAATCCAAGCGCGAGCAGTACTACGAGCGGCTGCGCTGGGAATGCAAGACCATCATCCAGATGGGTTTTCCCGGCTACTTCCTGATCGTTCAGGACTTCATCAATTGGGGCAAGAACAACGGTGTGCCGGTGGGGCCGGGCCGGGGCTCGGGCGCCGGTTCGCTGGTGGCCTACGCGTTGGGCATCACCGACCTCGATCCCATCCGCTATGACTTGCTGTTCGAGCGCTTCCTGAATCCCGAGCGGGTCTCCATGCCCGACTTCGATATCGACTTCTGCCAGGACAACCGCGAACGGGTCATCGACTACGTCAAGGAAAAATACGGCCGTGCGGCCGTGAGCCAGATCGCCACCTTCGGCACACTGGGCGCCAAGGCCGTGGTGCGCGACGCCGGCCGCGTGCTGGACATGCCCTACATGTTTTGCGATGGCCTGTCCAAGCTGATCCCGTTCAACCCGATGGATCCCTGGACGCTGGAACGCACGCTCAAGGACGAACCCGCCTTCAAGGACCGCTACGAGCAGGAAGAGGAAGTCCGCTCGCTGGTGGACCTGGCCAAGCCGCTTGAAGGCCTGACCCGCAACATCGGCATGCACGCGGGCGGGGTGCTCATCGCGCCGGGCAAGCTCACCGATTTCTGCCCGCTGTATTGCCAGCCTGGCCAGGAGAACAGCGCGGTTTCGCAGTTCGACAAGGACGACGTCGAAGCGGCCGGCCTGGTGAAGTTCGACTTTCTGGGCCTGCGCAACCTGACCATCCTGGACTGGGCCGTGCGCTATGTGCGCCAGTTCAACGCGGAAAAGCGCGACTTCGACGTCATGGCGCTGGCCCTGGATGATCCGGCGGCCTACAAGATCCTGTGCGACGCCAACACCACCGCCGTGTTCCAGCTCGAATCGCGCGGCATGAAAGAGCTGCTCAAGAAGCTGCGGCCAAATACCTTCGAAGACATCATCGCCATGCTGGCCCTGTATCGCCCGGGGCCGCTGGAATCGGGCATGGTGGACGACTTCGTGAACCGCAAGCACGGGCGCGCGGCCGTCGACTATTTCCACTCGGACCTGGAAGCCACTCTCAAGAGCACCTACGGGGTCATCGTCTACCAGGAACAGGTGATGCTGATCTCG
>DALZRX010000273.1:0-2276 GCA_032015805.1 Achromobacter sp. | reverse complement strand
CGACATGGACGACACCGACAAGGTCCAGATCTTCTGCCGCGACGCCCAGGACAATGGCGTCGAGGTCCTGCCGCCTGACGTGAACCATTCGGGCTACCGGTTCGAGCCCGTCGCCGACAAGCACACCGAAAAAGGCAGGCCGCCGCGCACCATGCGATACGGCCTGGGCGCTGTCAAAGGCACCGGTCAAGGCGCCGTCGAGGACATCCTGCGCGCGCGCAAGGAAGGCGGCCCGTTTCTCAATCTGTTCGACTTCTGCCGCCGCGTCAGCAAGCAGGCCGTCAACCGCCGCACCATCGAAGCCCTGATCAAGGCAGGCGCGTTCGACACCATCGAGCCGAACCGCGCCGCGATGCTGGCGTCGGTGCCCACGGCCATGGAAGCGGCCGAGCAGGCCGCGCGCAGCGCGAACCAGGCCTCGCTCTTCGGCGACGACAGCGGCGACGTGGTCGCGGGCGAACTGGCCAAGGTCGCCCCTTGGGATCTGCACAAGAAGCTGACTGAAGAGAAATCCGCCCTGGGCTATTACTACAGCGGCCATCTCTTCGATGCGTGGCGCGATGAAGTGCGCCGCATCGTGCCGATGCAGCTCGCGCGCGTGGAACCCCAGCGCGACCTGCAATGGATGTGCGGCGTGCTGGCCAGCGTGCGCGTCATGATGACCCGCCGCGGCAAGATGGTCTTTGCCGTGCTGGACGACGGCACGGCGCAAGTCGAGATCTCGGTTTTCAACGAGCTCTTCGAAAAGCACCGCAACCGCTTGCGCGAAGACCAGCTTGTCATCGTGCAGGGCAAGGTCAGCAACGATGACTACTCCGGGGGCATGCGCATCGTCGCCGAGCAGCTCTATGACCTGCAACTGGCGCGCGAGGCGCGCGCCAAGTCCCTGCGCGTCAAGCTCAATGGCACCGCCGATGCGGCCCGCCTGCGCCAGATGCTCAATCCGTTCCGCGCCGAACCCGAGAACGGCATTCCGGGCGTGCCGGTCGACATCGTCTACACCAGGAACAACTTTCTGTGCACGGTCAGGCTGGGCGAAGAATGGCGCGTGCGCATGGCCGACACGCTGCTGGCGAACCTGAATGACTGGACCAAGCCGGACGGCGTGGAGGTTACCTACTGATGACGCTTAGTCTGCGAATTGTCCATTCGGAAGCCGCCACCGCCTTTGGCGGACAGGAAGGACGAATCTTCAAGGAAATGCACGCCATGCGGGCGCGCGGCCATCATGTCGAAGCGATATGCCAGCCGCGCGCCCAATTGACCGAACGCCTGCGGGATGCGGGTTTCACCGTGCATGCCGTCGAGATGAAAGGGACGGTGAACTACCTGAAGGGCGTGGCGGCCGTCCGCCGCATCCTGAAGGCCGGGCGCTTCGACGTGCTCAACACCCACAGCCGGCGCGACACGGTCATCGCCGCCCTGGCCGGGCGCATGGCCGGCACACCCCTGATCGTGCGCACCCGCCATCTGTCCAACGTGGTGGGCTCGATGTGGTCCTACACCATCCTGCCGCACCGCGTCACCGCCGTCAGCGACCATGTGCGCGAGTATCTGATCAGCCGCGGTGTCCCGGCCGAGAAGATCGCGACCGTGTATTCGCCCATCGTGCTGCCCGCGCCGGTCGAGCACTCCACCTTGCGTGGCGAACTCGGCCTGGCTGAGGACGACATCGTCGTGGGCTGCGTGGCCGTCATGCGCGCCACCAAGGGGCACAAGGACCTCATCGACGCCGTTGCGCCGCTGATGGCCGTGCGTCCGAAGCTGCACATGGTCTTTGTCGGCGCCGGTTCGCCGACCTTCGAGCGGACCCAGGCGTACATTGCCGAGCGTGGCCTGCAGGACCGGATCCACCTGATGGGCACGCGGCGCGATGTCCCCAATCTGCTGGCGGGCTTCGATATCTTTGCCCTCGCCACGCAGCAGGAAGCGTCGGGCACGGTCTATGTGGAAGCGCAGGCAAGCGGCTTGCCGGTCGTCGGCACGAATGTGGGTGGGGTGTCCGAGATGTTCCGCGATGGCGTGACGGGCTTTCTGGTCCCGCCCAAGAATTCGCTCGCCCTGACCACGGCGCTGGAGCGCCTGATCGACGACCCGGCCCTGCGCCGGACCATGGGTCAGGCCGGCCGCAAGATGGTCTGGGAAGAGGGCGTGTTTTCTCCCGCGCGGCTCGCGGAAACCACCGAATCGCTCTATATGCGCTGGCTGGCGGAGCGGCGCAAATGAACGCGCCCAACGTCCCGGTGCTGATGTACCACCACGTCACGCCGGCCGGC
>DALZRX010000272.1:2017-5916 GCA_032015805.1 Achromobacter sp. | reverse complement strand
TCGCCCAGCGCGACGTGGTCGCGCGCTTCGAAAGCCAGCGCGGGCGGATTGCCGTCGGCGCCGGCCTCGCCGGGCAGCCAGCGGCGGACCTCGACGTTGTCATCGGCGGATTCACCCAGCGGCACGCTGGCGTGCGGCAGGTTCGGCACCGACATGAGCAGGTCATTGAGCGGCTGCTGCAAGGCGGCCAGCTCTTCCTCGAGCTGCTTCAGGCGCTCAGGCACGGCCTGCGATTCCGCCATGACGGCGCTGGCGTCCTCGCCTTTGGCCTTCAATTGGCCGATCTGCTTGGCCAGCGCGTTGCGGCGGGCTTGCAGGGACTCGGTTTCGGTCTGGACAGCCTTGCGGCGAGACTCCAGGTCGTTGAACCGTTCCGTGTCGAAGGCGACGCCGCGGGTCTTCAGGCGGTCTACGACGGTTTGCAGGTCTTTACGCAGCAGTATCGGGTCTAGCATGGTGAGGTCGGTGAGGTTGCGAAAGGCGACGGGGTTTGCCCGTCACCGGTTTTTGGCGCGTTCCTGTGCGTCCAACTCGCGCAGGAATGCCAGCTTTTGCTGGATTTTAGCCTCCAGGCCGCGATCGGTCGGCCGATAGAAGGAAGGCTTGAGTCCGTCCGGGAAATATTGCTCGCCCGCGGCGTAGCCGTGAGGCTCGTCGTGCGCGTAGCGGTAGGCCTTGCCGTGGCCCAGTTGCTTCATGAGTTTGGTCGGCGCATTGCGCAGGTGGATGGGCACCGGCGCGCTGCCGTGTTCCGCCGCAAACTTGCGGGCCTGGTTGTAGGCGTTGTACACGGCGTTGGACTTGGCGGCGCACGCCATGTAGACCACGGCCTGCGCCAGCGCGAGCTCGCCTTCGGGGGAGCCGAGGCGTTCGTAGATGTCCGCCCCGTTCACCGCCAGGTCCGTGGCGCGCGGGTCGGCCAAGCCGATATCTTCCACCGCCATCCGCACCAGGCGCCGCGACAGGTACTTGGGATCGGCGCCGCCGTCGATCATGCGGCAGAACCAGTAGAGCGCCGCATCCGGATTGGAGCCGCGCACCGACTTGTGCAGCGCGCTGATCTGGTCGTAGAAGGCGTCGCCGCCCTTGTCGAAGCGCCGCAGGTTCTGCGAAAGGGAGATTTCCAGCCAGGCGGCGTCCACCGTGTCTCGTCCCGCCGATTGCGCGGATTCGGCCACGACTTCCACCGCGCTGATCAGCCGGCGCGCATCACCGTCGGCCCAGGCCGCGAGCTGCTCGCGGGCATCGGGTTCGATGCGGATGGTGGCGCCCGCTTCCGCCCCATCGTTGAGCGCCTGCACCGCACGGTCGACAAGCTGCTGCAGCTCTTCGGCCGTCAGCGATTGCAGCACATAGACGCGCGCCCGGGACAGCAAGGCCGAATTGACCTCGAACGAGGGATTCTCGGTGGTGGCGCCAATGAATGTGAACAGACCGCTTTCAACGTAGGGCAGGAAGGCGTCCTGCTGCGCCTTGTTGAAGCGGTGGACTTCGTCGACGAACAGGATGGTGCGGCGGCCCTGGCCCTGCGCGATCTGGGCGACTGTCACGGCATCGCGGATGTCCTTCACGCCACCCAGCACGGCCGAGATGGCGATGAACTGCGCATCGAAGCCATCAGCCATCAGGCGCGCCAGCGTGGTCTTGCCCACGCCCGGCGGCCCCCAGAAGATCATGGAATGCGGGCGGCCGGATTCGAAGGCGACGCGCAGCGGCTTGTCGGGTCCCAGCAGGTGCGACTGGCCGACGACGTCGGCCAGCGTGCGAGGACGCAGGCGTTCGGCCAGGGGAACGTAGGGCCGATGCGCGGGATCGGCCGCGAAGAGATCATTGCTCATTGGCAGCAGATGAAGGAAGACAGCAAGGATTTCAAGTCCGCATTACACCATGTCCGGGCCCGGGCCTCCGCCTGCCGGCCGTGCCCGCGCGGCGGCAATCCGGGTGCCCTACGCCAGCTCGGGCGGGCCGAACCGTCGGTTCGCCAGCACCGGCAATACCTTGCGCGCATGGGCCAGGCGTTCCGGGTCGATGTCGGCAAAGACGAGCGCGGGGGCCTCACCGGCGCGCGCGGTGACGACGCCCAGCGGGTCCACCACCATGCTGCAGCCGATGTTGCGCTCGCCGCATTCGCCGGTGGCGGCCACGTACCAGGTGTTTTCCAGCGCCCGCGCCGTGACCAGGACCTCCCAGTGCATTTCCTTGAGCGGGCCGCGCACCCAGGCGGCCGGCAGCACCAGCAGGTCGGCGCCGTCCAACGCCAGCCGGCGGGCCAGTTCAGGAAAGCGCACGTCATAGCAGGTCATGAGGCCCACGCGCAGGCCGCCGATGTCCAGCAGCGGCGGAATGTCCGTCCCGGCGGTGACATTGGTGGACTCCTTCATGGTGAAGGCGTCGTACAGGTGCAGCTTGCGATATTGCGACAGGATCTGGCCGTCGCGGATCGTGACCAGCGTGTTCCACACGCGGCCTTCGCCCGTCGGGACGTGGACGCACATCATGGTCGCCAGGTCCGAACCCCGGCTGGCTTCAAGCAGGCGCGTGATGAAGGGGCCGTCCAGCGGCTGCGCCGCCTTGAGCACGATCTGCGGATCGGTGATGTCGCGCGCCAGGATGCCTTCGGGCAGGACCAGGAGGCCTGCCCCGCCGGCGCGGGCGCGTTCCATCAGGTCGACGCAGACCTGCGCGTTTTCTTCCCAGACGCGGCTGACGGCGAACTGGCCCAGGGCGACTTTCAGCATGGCTATTCCTTTTTTGAGGCACAGGCGCGCCTCGAGAGGCGCGCGGCATGAATCTATTTTCCCATCGTCGGCGCGGCGCCGGCTACGGGAAACTCCTAGCTCCCGCTTGTAAATTTCTTTCACGATAATGAAAAAAACGCGATCTGACGTAAATATTTTCCATATCGGGCGACCGCCATGACCCACTCATCCTCCCCCGCAGCTCCCCTGGACGTGAACGGCAAAGGCCTCGGCGCGTTCCCCGAGTCCTGTACCACCGCCGACGTGGCGGCGCTGAACTGGAATCTGCTGAACGAAGATGTGAGCCTGCCGGTGGCCGTGCTGTACGAAGCCCGCATGCGCCACAACCTGCAGTGGATGCAGCAGTTCATGGAGGCTTATCACGTCAGGCTGGCGCCGCACGGCAAGACGACGATGAGTCCGGCCCTCTTCAAACGCCAGATCGACAACGGCGCCTGGGGCATCACCCTTGCCACCGCGCCTCAGGTCCTGGCGGCCTACCAGCACGGCGTGCGCCGGGTGCTGATGGCCAATCAGCTCGTGGGCCGCGCCAACATGGCCATCATCGCCCGACTGCTGCAGGACCCGGCCTTCACGTTCTTCTGCATCGTGGATTCGGCCGCCAATGCGGCGCAATTGGGCAAGTTTTTCGGCGAGCAGGGCAAGGTGCTGCCGGTGCTGATCGAACTGGGCCCGGCCGGCGGACGCACCGGCGTGCGCGACGATGCGCAGCTTCAGGCGGTGGCCGATGAGATCGCGCGCTGGCCCGGACTGGCGCTGGCCGGCATCGAGGTCTACGAAGGCGTGTTGCAGGAGGAAGGCGCCATCCGCGCCTTCCTGCGCCGCGCCACGGATGCGCTGCGCGGACTTGCCGCCGCAGGCCGGCTGCGCAAGAACGGCCCGGCCCTCATTTCCGGCGCCGGCTCGGCCTGGTTTGACGTCGTGGCCGAGGAATTTTCGCAACTGGACATCGGCGGTCCGCTGGAGGTGGTGTTGCGTCCGGGTTGCTACCTGTCGCACGACGTGGGCATCTACCGCACGGCGGCCGAGCGCATCAACGCGCAAAACCCCGTGGCGCGCAAGATGGAACCCGGTCTGCAGCCTGCCTTGCAGGTCTGGGCCTACGTGCAGTCCCTGCCCGAACCCGGCCGCGCCATCATC
>DALZRX010000272.1:0-2007 GCA_032015805.1 Achromobacter sp. | reverse complement strand
GCCATCATCGCCATGGGCAAGCGCGACGCCGCGTTCGACGCGGGCTTGCCCACCCCTGCGCTGGTGTACAGGCCCGGCCAGGAAAGGCCCGGCCAGGAGTCGCCCGCCGCCGCGCCCGCGCACTGGAAGCTGTCCGCGATGATGGACCAGCACGCCTTCATGCAGGTCAACGAAGGCGACGACATCCAGGTGGGCGACATGATCGCCTTCGATATTTCGCATCCTTGCCTGACGTTCGACAAATGGCGTCAGGTGCTGCTGGTGGACGAGCAGTACGGCGTCACCGGCGTGGCCGAAACCTTCTTCTAGTCCCCCCTGCCCGCGGCACCGCGCCAGGCCCACAGGGGACCGCAGCATCCGGGCACCCGGCGCTCAACCGATATCACGCGACAACCTGTTTCTGAACCTCTGGAGAGAGAATCATGAACTTCCGTACCTCCCGGCGAGGCGGTGGGCTGAAGAGCCTGCTCGCGGCCGGCGCAATTGGCCTGACCGCTTTGTCGACCCCCGCCCTCTGTGCCACGCCGGTCAAGGGAGGCACGATCTCCGTCGCCACCATCGGCGAGCCGCCGACGCTGGACCCGATGACCAGCACCGCAGACCTGGTCGGCATCCTGACCCAGCACTTCTTCGAGACGCTGTACACCTTCGACGCCAAGTGGAACCTGACGCCGCTGCTGGCGGACAAGATGCCGCAGGTGTCTTCCGACGGGCTGGTCTACACGATCCCGCTGCGCCAGGGCATCACGTTCCATGACGGCTCGAAGATGGATTCGTCGGACGTCCTGGCGTCCTTGAAGCGCTGGACCGAGACCGCCACGCGCGGAAAGATGGCCGCCAAGATCATCACCGGCATCGAAGCGCCGGACGCGAACACGATCCGCATCACCCTGAAGCAGCCGTACGCGCCGCTGACCGCGTTGCTGGCCATGAACAACAGCGCCGCGGTCATCATGCCCAAGGGCAAGATTGCGCCGGCGCTGACCGAATTCGTCGGCACCGGCCCCTACCAGCTCAAGGCGCGCGTGCCTGACCAATACGTGCAGCTCGTCCGCTTCGACGGCTACAAGCAGCGCGAGGGCGAACCCGACGGCTATGGCGGCGCGCGCAAGCAGTATCTGGACGAGATCCGCTTCGTGCCGGTCAGCAACGCCAACACCCGCGTGGAAAGCGCCGTGGCCGGCCAGTTCGACTACGTCGACTCGCTGCCCGTGGAATCGTTGCCCAAGCTGAAGAACGGCCGTTCCGATCCCGTCATGCTCAAGCCTTTCGGCTGGCCGCGCCTGGTGCTCAACACCAAGCAGGGCATCATGTCGAACCAGGCCGTCCGCCAGGCGGTGCAGCTTGCCATGAACGAAGAGGACATGCTGTTCGCGGCGTTCGGCGACAAGAATTTCTACAAGCTCAACGGCGACCTGTATCCGGAAGGCTACCCGTGGGCCACGTCGCTGGGCGGCAAGGTCTACAACAAGGGCGACGCCGCAGCCGCCAAGAAGCTGGTGGACGGCGCCAACGTGCAGGACCGCAAGATCCGCATCCTGACCAGCCAGCAGTATGAGTTTCACTACAAGATGGCGCTGGTCGCCGCGGAATACCTGAAGGCCGCGGGCTTCACCGTGGACATGCAGGTCGTGGACTGGGCCACGCTGACGCAACGCCGCCAGGATCCGGCCGTGTGGGACATCTTCATCACGCATAGCCCCTTCCTGCCCGAGCCGGCGCTGATCGACTTCCCGTCCAAGGACGCGCCGGGCTGGTGGGACACGCCGCGCCGCAATCAGGTGCTGGATGCCTTCACCCAGGCGGGCTCGCAGGAAGAGCGCATCAAGCGCTGGGCCGACGTGCAGCAGGCCGTGTATGACGAGGTGCCGTTCATCAAGGTCGGCGACTTCAATGCGCAAGCCGCGCGTTCGCCCTCGCTGCAAGGCACGCAGGCGGTGCCGTGGCCGTACTTCTGGAACGCCTGGAAGGCGCCCAAGTAAGCGCTGCGCCGGCGGGCGGCCCGAG
>DALZRX010000271.1:0-5920 GCA_032015805.1 Achromobacter sp. | reverse complement strand
CCTGCCTCGATCACTCGCAGGCGCGGCGTGCTGCGGTCGTCGCTGGCCCAGAAGATGCGGATGCCGGTGCGGCCCAGGCCAATCAGACCGGCCAGGCCCGACACCAGCACGGCTGCCACCAGCAGCCAGGCGTCCATCGGCGGCGCCGATTCGGTGGCGGCCGACACGGCTGCCGACAGCAGCGAAAACTTTGCGACAAAGCCGGACAACGGGGGCAAGCCGGTCACCAGCAAGGCGCAGGAAATGAAGGCCAGCCCCAGGAATGCCATCGCGGCCGGAATGGCCACGCCCACCACGTCGTCGGACCGGTTCACCGAAGTCGGGTCATCCAGGTCAAAGGCGTCGAGGGTGACCGCCAGCACGTTCGCGCCGAAGCTGCGCGTGCGTTCGATCAGTTCGGCCAGCAGGAAGAACGCGCTCGTCGTCAGCACCGAGCTGATCAGGTAGAAGAGCGCGGGGCCCGTGAGCGTGACCCCCGGCATGCCCAACGCGGTCAGCAGCGTGCCAGCCGACACGATGACGCAGTAGCCGACCATCTTTTCCAATTGCTGGGTCGCCAACAGGCCCAGGGCGCCGAACAGCAGCGTGGCAAGCCCCGCGGCAAACATCCAGTCCAGGCTGAAGGCCGCGGGCGCGCCTGTGGGCAACAGCAGCGAGCCGATGCGCAACAGCGCGTAGATGCCGACCTTGGTCATGATCGAGAACATGGCCGCGACCGGCGCGCCGGCCGAACCATACCCCTTGACCAGCCAGAAGTTGAGCGGCCAAGCGCCCGCCTTCACCAGGAACGCCACGCCGAGGATGGCGGCGCCAGCCTCGAACAGCATGCGCTCGGCGCCGGCCAGGTTGCCCGCGCGCAGCGCCAAGTCCGCCATGTTGAGCGTCCCCGTCACGCCGTAGATCAGCGCAATACTGATGAGCAGCAGGAACGAAGCCACCAGGTTCACGGCGATGTACTGCAGGCCGGCGCTGACGCGCGCCACGCCCGACCCGTGCAGCAACAGCCCGTAGGACGCCGCCAGCAGCACCTCGAAGAACACGAACAGGTTGAACAGGTCGCCGGTCAGGAAGGCGCCGTTCAGACCCATGAGCAGGAACTGGAACAGCGAGTGGAAATGCACGCCCGCGCGGTCCCAGCGGGCCAGCGCGTAGACCAGCGTGGCAAGGCCGAGCACCGCGGTCAACGTCAGCATGACGGCCGCCAGGCGGTCGACCACCAGCACGATGCCGAATGGCGCGGGCCAGTCGCCCACCAGGTACGCCCCTACCCCGTTTGTCCAGACGCCGGGCACGCCGCCGCCGGCCACGACCAGCAAGGCAATCGCGGCGGCCAGCTGGGCCAGTGTCGATACCAGCGCGACCCCGCCTCGCGCATGGCGGCTGGTATCGGCGAACAGCAGCATGACCGCGCCCGCGACCAGCGGGATGATGATCGGCAGGACAGGAAGATGTTGAAGCCAGAAACTCAAGATTGGGACTCCCGTCCATCAACGTGGTCGGTACCCGTGAGGCCTCGCGAGGCCAGCAGCACAACCAGGAACAGCGCGGTGGTGGCAAAGCCGATGACGATGGCGGTCAACACCAGCGCCTGCGGCAGCGGATCCGCATACCAGGAAGGATCATGGGCCATGGCGGGATCCACGACCGGCGGCTTGCCGGAGGTAAGCCGGCCCATGCCGAAGATGAAGAGGTTCACCGCGTAGGAGACCAGCGACAGGCCCATGATGAACTGGAACGTCCGGGGCCGCAGCAGCAGCCAGACGCCCGAGCCCGCCAGGACGCCGATCGCGGCGGCGTATATCAATTCCATCAGGCTTCTCCTGTTTGAGCGGCGGCCGCCTGGAGCTCGGCGGCGGCCTTGCGTTGCGCGCGCAGCGATTGGTGGGCAAGCGCCACCAGCACCAGCACGGTGGATCCCACGACCAGCATGTACACGCCCAGGTCGAAGAGCAGCACGCTCGATACGTGGACATGGCCGATCAGGGGCAGCGCGACATCCCAGGCCAGCGCGGCGAGGAACGGCTTGTACGCCAGCCACGCGATCGCAGCGGCGGCGCCTGCGCTCAGCAGCCCGATGCCAATCCAGTTCTGCGGGTTCAGGCGGCTGCGGGATTCGACCCAGTACACGCCGCCCACCATGTACTGCAGGATGACGGAGGTGGCGAAGATCAGGCCGCCGACGAAGCCGCCGCCCGGCTGGTTGTGGCCGCGCAAGAGGAAGTACACGGAAATCAGCGCGGCGACCGGCAGCAGGAGGCGCACCAGGACCGCCGGCACCATCATCGATCCGGGCGGGACCAGCGACTTGATGTCGGGCGAGTCCGGAATGCCGCCGGCCTGCTCCTTCTGCTGGCGCGGCAGGTCCGCGCTTTCAGCCGCAGGGCGGAAGCGACGCAGCAGCGCATAGACGGTCAGCGCCACGACGCCAAGCACGGTGATTTCGCCAAACGTATCGAAGCCGCGGAAGTCCACGAGAATCACGTTGACGACGTTGGTGCCGCCGCCGTCGGGCAGCGCACGGTCCACGAAATAGGATGAAATGGGATTGGTCTGGGGCCGGGCCAGAACGGCGTAGGCCAGCGCCGACATGCCCAGGCCGGCGGACACCGCCAGCACCAGGTCGCGCAGGCGCCGTCCGCGCGCCTGCAACGTGGCCTTCAGGCTTTCTTCGTCGTCCTGCACGATGCGCCGGGGCAGCCAGCGCAGTCCCAGCAGCAGGAGCACCAGCGTCACGACCTCGACGGACAACTGCGTCAGGGCCAGATCAGGGGCGGAGAACCAGACGAAGGTCAGGCAGGTGATCAGCCCTGCCCCACCCGCCAGCGCCAGCGAGGCCAGGCGGTGATACTTGGCCTGGAACGCCGCGGCCAGCGCGCAGGTGCCGCCCACGAGCCACAGCAAGGCGAACACCGGGTCCACCGGCGTCAGGCGCACCGCGCCCTCCAGCCACCCGCCCGCCCGCAGCGGCAGCCACGCAACGAACAGGGTGCCGACCACAATCAGCACCATCTGCACCTGCAACCGCGTGGACGACACCCAGCGCAGCAGCCAGGCGGCGGCGACACTGGAGCCATCGAGCAGCGCCTCGAAGGTGCGGCGGCCGTCAAGGCGGTAGATGAACGGAACCCGGCCCGGGTTGGCGCGCTGGTGGGCGCGCAGGGCCAGGTACAGCAACACGCCCGCGGTCGTGGCGACCAGACTCATGGCGAGCGGCAGATTGAAGCCGTGCCAGACCGCCAGGCTGTAGTCGGGCATGTTTTCGCCCAGGATGCTCTGCGCCGCCGTGGCCAGGAAAGGGCCGACGGTCAGGCTGGGAACGATGCCGACCAGCAGGCACATGAGCACCAGCAGCGCGCTGGGCAGCAGCATCCAGCGCGGCGGTTCGTGGGGTTCGCGCGGCAGGTCGGTGGCCGGCGGGCCGAAGAACACCTGCAGGATGAAGCGCAGCGAATACGCGACGCTGAAGGCGCCCGCAATCGTGGCGAGCAGCGGCAGGCCGAGTTGGACGTAGCGGTCGGCGCTGACGAACGTGGTCTCGGCGAAGAACATTTCCTTGGACAGGAACCCGTTCAGGAGCGGAACGCCCGCCATCGAGGCCGCGGCCACCATCGCCAGCGTGGCCGTGATGGGCATCGCCTTGTACAGCCCGGACAGCCGGCTCAGGTCGCGCGTGCCGGTTTCGTGGTCGACCACGCCCGCCGCCATGAAGAGCGACGCCTTGAATGTGGCGTGGTTGATCATGTGGAAAATGGCCGCCACCAGCGCCAGCGTGCTGTTCAGCCCCAGCAGCAGCGTGATGAGACCCAGGTGGCTGATCGTGGAATAGGCCAGCACGCCCTTCATGTCCTGCTGGAAGATGGCCGCGTAGGCGCCCAGCACCAGCGTGATCAATCCCAGCCCGCCGATGATCCAGAACCACTCGTCCGTGCCTGACAGCACGGGCCAGAAGCGCGCCAGCAGGAAGACGCCAGCCTTCACCATCGTCGCCGAGTGCAAATAGGCCGACACAGGCGTCGGCGCGGCCATGGCGTTGGGCAGCCAGAAATGGAACGGGAATTGGGCACTCTTGGTCAGCGCGCCCAGCGCCACCAGGACCAGCACGGCGGGATACCAGGGGTCGGCGCGGACGAGATCACCCGATTCCAGCACGCGGTCCATGTCGTAGCTGCCCACGATATGGCCCAGGATCAGGACCCCGGCCAGCAGACAGAGCCCGCCTCCGCCGGTCACCGTCAGCGCCATGCGCGCGCCCCGGCGCGCGTCCAGGCGATGGTGCCAGTAGGCGATCAGCATGAAGGACGCCAGGCTGGTCATTTCCCAGAACAGCACAAGCTGGATCAGGTTGCCGGAGAGCACCACGCCAAGCATGGCGCCCATGAAGGCCTGAAAGAAGGAGAAGAAGCGCGGGACGGGGTCTTCCGGCGACATGTAGTAACGCGCGTACAGCACGACCAGCGCGCCCATGCCGGAGACGATCAACGCGAAGAGCCACGCGTAGCCGTCCATCCGCAGGGTGAATTGAAGTCCGAGGGCTGGCGCCCAGGGAATGTCGGCCCGTATCACGCCGCCGTTGGCAACGTCAGGATACAGACTCGCGATCAGAACCACGCAAACGAGGGCGATGAGGCCAGCCAACCACGCCTCGGCGTTGCGGGCGTTGGAAGGCAGCAGCGCGGCGCACAGGCTGCCAGCGAATGGCAGAGCGAGGATCAGGATCAGCGACATGGCGTTCCGAAAATGTCCGGGCCCCCTCCCGCCAGCGCAAGGCAGCGAGAGACGAAACAGACCGGGGATTGAAAAACGGACGGAACCCTGGCCCGGTGCGTCGCTGCACTACACGTTGCCCCGTGGGGACATCAACCAACGCCATTGAACGGCGCAGACAGAAACAAACGCAATAGCTTTCTTGCAAGACCGGGCAAGAATCTCATCCGAAAAATATCAGATTCTTGTAAGTTATGCAGAGATTTATGCATGTACCCAGCTAATGACAGCAAGATGACTGCGCAGCGATTGCGCATCGAAAGCTTCTCAATTTGTGTTCAACAGACTGTCAGAAACGCTTCTTCGCGTAAATTCCGGCATCTCCATTGAATTTTGACATGTCAAAAATATTTTGCTTTTCGTTATGACAGGGACAATCCCAAGTTGACCGTGGGGTCATACGTGTGTGGAATTGCGCCCACGAGGCGTTGGCTTACCGGCACCCCGGCAATGCGCGCCTCACCGAAGCCGGCCCAGTAAGCCGGCCGGCTCGGAACAACAATATGGAGAAGACTCTTGAACGTGTTGTCACATGCCAAGGCCGTCCTGGCCGCCGCCATCGCTGGCGTCTGCTTCAGCTCCGCGGCCCAAGCCGCTGACCCCTACCCCAACAAGCCAATCCGGCTCATCGTTCCCTTTGCCGCGGGCGGCACGACCGATATCGTGGCCCGCGTGGTCGCCGAGGGTCTGGGCCGGGAGCTGGGCCAGCCCGTGGTCGTCGAAAACCGCGGTGGCGGCGGAGGCTCCATCGGCGCCGACGCGCTGGTCCGCTCCGCGCCTGACGGCTACACGCTCGGCGTGGCCACGGTCAGCACCATGGCGACCAATCCGGCCACCAACCCCAAGAACCCGTACAACCCGCTCAAGGACTTTGCGCCCATCACCAACATGGTGAACGTGCCCAATGTCATGACGGTGAATCCGAGCGTGCCGGCCAAGACGCTCGCCGAGTTCATCACGTTGCTCAAGAACAACCCGGGCAAGTACAGCTACGCCTCGTCCGGCGCGGGCGGCATCAGCCACCTGGACGGCGAACTCTTCAAATCGTTGACCAAGACCGACATGGTCCACGTGCCCTACCGCGGGTCGGGCCCGGCGCTCAACGACGTGATCGCCGGACAGGTCAACGTCCAGCTCGACAACCTGCCCTCCTCCA
>DALZRX010000270.1:0-5933 GCA_032015805.1 Achromobacter sp. | reverse complement strand
GGACTCTTAATCCGTAGGTCGAGTGTTCGAGCCACTCACAGCCCACCAGAATTCTTGCAGTACATGCATTTAGCCCACCGGTTTCGGTGGGCTTTTTGCTTTGGCGCGCCAGATTTTTGCGCACAAGGTTTTGGATGGGTGCGCCAAGCGGAACGCCGCAACGCCGCAACGCCGCAACGCCGGCTCAATTCCAACGCCTTTACACAGCAAATGCCTGCGCAAACTGCTGCGCGCGCGTGACGCCCCGGGCCACGCGCCACCCCTCACATCCAGCCCCTCCGCCTACACCAGCAGCGCGTCAAAACCATGGCAAATCCATAAAAATCAGCCATTTTCTTGCGCGGTTGGCTTTCAGCTCGAATTCATCGTTGCGTCACACGGCGCAAACAGAATGCGGGCCTCGAACAGCCAACACGGGAAAGAAAATGAAGTACTGGAATCGGAATGCGCTCGCCTGCGCAGTGATGAGCGCGATGACGCTGATTGCGGGTTGCGGAGGTGACAACGGCAGTGACGACGAAACCCCGCCCGCGACCGAACCGCCCGCGCAGGCCCGTCCGCTGGAGCTGACGATTCTCCACATCAACGACCACCACTCCACGCTGGACGGCAAGGATCGGACGCTGACCCTGAAGAACGCGGCGGGCGCTGATACGGAAGTGACCGTGTCCGCCGCCGGCATGCCGCGCGTGAAGGCCGCCATCGATCAACTGGCCGCCGCCTCGCCGAATGTGCTGAAGCTGCATGCGGGCGATGCCCAGACCGGCACTTTGTATTTCAACCGCGCCGGCGCGCCGGGCGAGGCCGACGCCGCGCTGATGAACACGGTGTGCTTCGATGCCATGGCTGTGGGCAACCACGAGTTCGACAAGGGCGACGATGGCCTGAAGCGCTTCGTCGACTTTCTGCATGCCGATGCGTGCAAGACGCCGGTGCTGAGCGCGAACATCGCATTCGGCGCGAGCTCGCCGTTGCAGGGTACCGACCTCGTCAAGCCGGCCGTGGTCGTCGAGCGCGATGCGCAGAAGATCGGCATCGTCGGGCTGACCATCGCCAGCAAGACCAAGGAATCGTCGAGCCCCAACGCCGACACCACGTTCTCGGACGAAGCCGTGGCGGCCCAGGCGCAGATCGACGCGTTGCGCGCCAACGGCGTCAACAAGATCATCCTGCTGAGCCACATCGGCTACGGCTACGACCAGGAAGTCATTGCCAAACTGAGCGGCGTGGACGTGGTCGTGGGTGGTGACTCGCACACCCTGCTCGGTCCGGATGCGATGAAGACGATGGCCGTGGGCACGCCGGGTGGCGCCTATCCCACCCGCCTGGCCGATAAGGACGGCAAGCAGGTCTGCCTGGTGCAGGCCTGGGAATACTCGCAAGTCGTGGGCGAGCTCAAGGTCAGCTTCGACGCCAATGGCGACGTGACGAACTGCGCGGGAACGCCGCACGTGCTGATCGACAGCGATTACCGCGTCAAGCCGGACAAGGATCTGGTCGCGGCCACGGATGCCGATCGCGCTGCCTTCAAGGCCGCGGTCGCGGCCAGCGGCTTTCTGCGTGAGCAGGCGCCGGACGCCAGCGCGTTGTCGGTGTTGCAACCCTTCAAGGAAAAGATCGACATCTTCAGCAAGACGAACGTGGCGCAGGTGCCGATGGAGCTTTGCTTCCGCCGCATCCCGGGGCCCACGCCCGCCAGCAATGCGGCCAGCCCTGCCTGCGAAAGCGAAGGCAACGTCGCCCTGCACGGCGGCGACATCCAGCAGTTGGTGGCGCAAGCCTACCTGGATGTGGCCAACGCGGAATACGGCGGCGCCGACATGACTTTGCAGAGCGGCGGTGGGGTACGCCGCGCCCTGAACGGCACCGTGACGGCAGCCGACGTGATCGCCGTCGTGCCTTTCGGGAACATGCTGTGGCGCCTGGACCTGACCGCCGCTGAGGTCAAGTCCATGATCGAGGATGGCCTGGACGCGACGTACAAGCCGGGTGGCAAGGATGGTCCTTATCCCTACGCGGCCGGCGTGCGCTGGGATGTGACCGCTTCGAATGCGAAGGGCAACCGCGCCAGCAACGTCCAGTACCTTGACCAGGCCACCGCCACGTGGCTGCCGCTGGATAACGCCCGCACCTATCGCCTCTTCGTGCTCAGCTTCAATGCGACCGGCGGCGACGGCTACACGACCTTGGCCAACGTGCCGGCCGAGCGCCGTTCCGACATTGGTGTGCTGGACGCAGACGTGTTCCAAGCCTACATCGACATGCAGGCCAAGGATGCGGGCACCGGCCTGCCGGTCCTGAACCGGATCGCCAGCGACCGGTACAGCACGCATAACTGGCAGCCGTAATCGCCGGGCCGTCACGCCAGGGTTCACGCCCTGGCGTGGGCAGGCGCCGATGTGAATGAGTGCGTGGGCGCAGCCTTTAGGGCAGGCATGCACGGCCTTTCGGGAGGCTCGCGCTTACTCGGCCGCCGCAGAAAACATTACGCTCAGCGAACGCTCGGACGTTACCCGAAGCGTCGCATCGCTGGCGGGACGCGTCGCCCATCCGACGGCGCGAACCAGATCTGACACCAGGCCGATGGCCGGCGCGGCCGCCGTCAGCAGGTCGCCGATGCCCATCGGCGGGTTGAGCGGGGCGTGTATGACCTCGCTACTCAATCCGTCTGCGCTCAATAGCGCCTGGATGCGCACGAGCGCCGGATTCAAGGCTTCGACATTCTCAAGATGGAAGTCCTGCCGATTGCTGCACAGTTCGGCAAGCTTTTCGGCACTGATTCTATCCAGAAAGTAAGTGCGCGCCACGGTCATGGACCCCTCCGCTGATGGCCGCATGATAGCGTTCCAAGCCCTGGGCACCCAAGCGGCGCAGGCGCGCAGGATGGCACGATCATCCTTTCGGCCAAGGCGCGATCCCCCTTCGGATGCGTACAAAATGTTGCCCGGCGCGCCATGGCCCCTTGCTAGCATGTTCCACGCCGGAATAAACCGGTATCTGGATGGACAGTGGAGGTTGCCATGAACTCAAGAACAATCAACCGGATCGCCGTGCTTGCCACGGCGGGGATGCTGCTGGCGGGTTGCGCCACGCAACAGCAAACGAACACTGCCGTGGGAACGGGCGCGGGCGCGGCCCTGGGCGCCGGCATTGGCGCGCTGATCGGGCACGGCAAGGGCGCCGCGATCGGCGCCGGTATCGGCGCGGTGGCGGGTGGCCTGGTGGGCTACAACTGGAAGGTCGTCAAAGACGATGTGCAGAAATCCGGCGCCTCGTCGCTCGGTATCGACGTCGTGGAAATGCCCGATGGCAGCCTGAAGGTCAACATTCCGAGCGGCGTGTCGTTCGACACGGACAAGACGCAGCTCAAGCCGGCTTTGCTGCCGGTGCTGGACAGCGTGGCGCGTTCGCTGAACCAGCATCCTGAACTGCGGGCCAAGGTGGTCGGCCATACCGATAGCACCGGCTCGCTGGCGCACAACCAGACGCTGTCGGTGAACCGCGCCAGGAGCGTGACGGATTACCTGGCCAAGCAGGGTGTGGCGGGCACGCGCCTGACGGTGGAGGGCCGCGGCCCGAACGACCCGATCGGGGACAATGCGACCGCCGAAGGGCGCGCGCTGAACCGGCGCGTCGAGATCTACCTGTACGCGGTCCAGCAGTAAGCGCGGGCGCGTTCCTTGCTGACAGGCGGCTGGCGCGATGCGCCGCCGCCTTTTCTTTCCGGAGTCTGTCATGAGCGATTTTCCTCCCGCCCGCATTGGCACCGACATCGCGGTCGCCGCGCTTACCGGCTGGCAGGCCGTGGCCACGCGCGATGCCATCGAAAAGCGCTACCGCTTTCCCAACTTCAATGCCGCGTTCGGCTTCATGGCGCGTGTGGCGATGTTTGCGGAAAAGCTGAATCACCACCCGGAGTGGACCAACGTGTACAACCGCGTGGACGTGACGCTGACGACGCACGACGCGGGTGGCGTGACCGAGCTGGACGTGCGCATGGCGCAGTTCATGGACGAGGCTGCCGAGCACGCGGGCGCGACGGCGCCGAAGACGCAGCCCTGATCCGCGCGGCCGCGGTCAGTCCGCGGCTTCGTCGGCCTCTGCCTGCAGATGGCCGATCAGGCGGTCCAGCATGTCGCCGAATTGCCGCTGCTCTTCGGCGTTGAGACAGCCGAAGATCTCCTGATTGCGGCGCGCGATGAGGTCGATGATGCCGCGATAGTGCGTCAGGCCCGCTGCGGTCGGCGCCAGCACCACGCCGCGTCCGTCGGACGCCGACACCGTTTTTTCCACGAGCCCGCGCTCCACCAGCGCTTGCGCCGAGCGGCTGGCCTGGCCTTTGTTCAGGTTGGCGGCGCGTGCCAGGTCGTTGACCGAAAGCGGTGCAAAGCGGCCAATGGCGGCCAGGCAGCGCGCCTCGCCCAACGGAATGTCGCAGTCCTTGAGATAGGCCCGATTCGTGTCCCGGTCCGTGATCTTGTTGAGCACGTGCAGGCGGTACGTCAGGAATCGTTCCAGGGAGGGCGTTTTCACGTCGGGCTTGTGGCGTTGGATGCCACCGGAGATGCGGCCGGATAGTTTGCCACAGCGTTGTCCTCGAGGCTGGCCACCTCGGCCTGCGCCAGCAGCGCCAGCGCGTCTTGTGCGGACGGCAACCGGCTGAGCAGGGACAAGCCCAATATCGACAGGAAGAGAGGCGCCCGCGATTCGCCGACGCGCGTCAATGCCTGCGCCATGCTGGTGTAGACCTGGTCCAGTTCTTCGTGGTTCATGCGTGGCCTTTCGGGGTGGCGTTCTGGGTCAGCGAGGGATAGTACGGCGCCAGCGCGGCATGCAATTCGCCGGTTTCCGGTGCGGTCCAGCGGCCCAGGACGTAGCCGTCCGGGCGCAGGAGGTAGAGGATTCCGGCTTCGTTGCCGTAGCGCGGGCCGAGCTGGCCGTGCGGATCGGACAGGCCGCCGTCACCCACGCGCAGCACGCGCAGCGGATGCGGTGCGTCCCGGGTGGCGCTGGCCAACGCATCCAGCGCTGCCGACAGGGCTGCATCGGGCGCAACGGCCAGGGCGACGAAGCCCGCGCCGAAGCTGGCGGTCAGGTATTTCGCTGCCTCGCCATCCTGCAGCAGCAGGTCGGGCGCGGGCTGCCCGGGGGCGGCGGCCGGACCGGCCTGCGGGGCGCCGTCCTCGTGGTTCAAGGGCGAGGTGTCGTAGGAGATGGGCGCGGACTGGCGCGGGTTGATGAGCGATCGCACGCTGTCGTCCACCAATGCAAGGCGCAGCGCGGCCTCGCGCATGAGCCGGAAACCGAAATCCGGCGGCGCCATGAATTCCGTGCTCTTGGCGCCGTAGGCCAGGTTCTGCCGGGTGGCATGGACACGTTCGACGCTGTAGCTGTCCAGCAGGGAGTCTGCCGATTGGCCCTTCAGCACCCAGGCAAGCTTCCAGGCCAGGTTGCCGGCGTCGTCCAGTCCGGAATTCAGGCCGCGCACGCCAAAGATCGGCACGAGGTGGCCCGCGTCGCCCGCGAACAGCACGCGGCCGTGGCGGTAGCGGTCCAGCGTCAGGCATTTGGCGTTGTAGATGGAGATCCACAGCGGCTTCCAAGGCGCGGTCTCGCCGATCATGTCCAGGTGGCTCTGCACGCGCGGCAGCACGTTCTCAGGCTTGACGGCCTCATCGGGATCTTCGTCGTCGCGGATCTGGTAGTCCACGCGCCACACGTTGCCCGGCTGACGGTGCATCAGCAGGGTCGAGCCGGGATTGGACGGCGGATCGAACCACGCGAGGCGTTCGACGGGGCGTTGCGATTCCTGCTCGATATCGACGATGACGTAGCGGCCTTCGTACTGCATGCCTTCGAGCTTCAGGCCCATCGCTTCGCGCACCGTGCTGCGGCCGCCGTCGCAGGCGACGAGCCAATCGGCGCGCACGGTG
>DALZRX010000269.1:0-5941 GCA_032015805.1 Achromobacter sp. | reverse complement strand
TCAGCACCCGCACCTGCGCCTGTCTCAGCACCCGCACCTGCGCCTGTCTCAGCACCCGCGCCAGTCGTCCCTGCCATCCCCGAACCCGAGGTCACCGAGGCTCCCAAAAAAGCCTCGTGGCTGTCGCGCCTGAAGCAAGGCCTGTCGCGCACCGGGCAGAGCATTGGCGGCATTTTCGTCGGCGTGAAGGTCGACGAGAACCTGTTCGAGGAACTCGAATCGGCCCTCATTATGGCCGATGCGGGCCTGGAGGCGACCGAGAAGCTGCTGACCGCGCTGCGCGCGCGCGTCAAGAAAGAGCGGATCGAGGACCCGGCCAAGGTGAAGACCGCCCTGCGGCAGCTCCTGGCCGATCACCTGCGCCCGCTGGAACGCGCCTTCGACCTGAAGCGCACGCAGCCGCTGGTGGTCATGATTGCCGGCGTGAACGGCGCCGGCAAGACCACGTCCATCGGCAAGCTGGCGCACACGTTCCAGCGTCAAGGTGCCAGCGTGCTGCTGGCTGCTGGCGACACCTTCCGCGCGGCTGCGCGCGAGCAGTTGGTGGAATGGGGCAGCCGCAACAACGTCAGCGTGATCTCACAAGACGGCGGCGATCCGGCAGCGGTGGCATTCGACTCGGTCAACGCCGGTCGCGCGCGCGGCATGGGCGTGGTGATGGTGGATACCGCGGGCCGCCTGCCCACGCAATTGCACCTGATGGAAGAACTGAAGAAGATCCGCCGCGTCATCGGCAAGGCCGACGCCAGCGCCCCGCATGAAGTGCTGCTGGTGGTGGACGGCAATACCGGCCAGAACGCACTGGCGCAGATCCGCGCCTTTGACGCCGCCATCAACCTGACCGGCCTGGTCGTGACCAAGCTGGACGGCACGGCCAAGGGCGGCACGCTGGCTGCCGTGGCCGCGGGCAGCCAGGGCGTGCGCCCGGTGCCGGTGTACTGGATCGGCGTGGGCGAAAGCCTGGAAGACCTGCAGCCCTTCGTGGCGGACGAGTTCGCGGCAGCGTTGCTGTCCGACTGATCCCGACCCTTCGACGGCCCGCAAGGGCTGGCTGAGCGGGACGACGCGCAAGCGCCGTCCCGCTGTCGTTTCCACGCCTGCAAACGCACAGGCGTGATGGCGCTGACGTTATCCGACCTGTCCCATCGCGGGATCGCTGATCAGGTCCTTGCCCGTTTCCATGCGCCCCGAAAAGCGGCGTTGGAAGGCGGCATAGCCTTCGCAACCGACGGCGAAGTCATACCATTGGCCGCTGTCGCTGACCGGCCAGGCAAGTTCGCCGGTCTGCCCGGGTTCCACGGTCGCCGTCCATGGGCCGTCGCTGCGGTACGCCATCGCCTTGACGCTGAATGTGCAGGCCTTGGCGCCGGTGTTGTGCAGCTTGACCTGGACCTGCGGATCGTCGCAGGGCACGTAGCACACTTGAATCTCCGGCTGTGCGCCGTCCGTCTGCATCAGGTCGCCCGCGAAGCCGCGGTGAAAGCCGTTGGGCCCCAATACCCACAGATCGTATTTGCCGGCGTCCCCGGACACGTCCCACGCATCCTCCAGCGACTTGCCCGCTTCGACCACGTAGCGGCGCGGGATGCGGTCCAGATGCAGCTTGTCGTACACATGGAACACCGCGGCGGTCTTGGCGGCGCTGGCGTTGGCGAAGAGCAGTCTAACGCGGTTCTCGCGCGCGTCTTCGCGGGCGCTGGTGTGCAGTTCATAGGGCAACGCGCGGGATGGCCGCGTTCCCTGCGCCTGGGCGGCCAGCGTCTGTTGCGCCGGGATCGCGATGGCCGGCTGCGCTTCCTGCCAGGTGGTCAGGCCGTCGGCATCCGTCTTGGTCGAGCGGCCGGACAGCGTGGTCAGCGGAGCGCTGTTGGGCGACACGAAATTCAGCGTGGACGTCAGGTCGCCGCACACGGCGCGGCGGAACGCGCTGATGTTGGGCTCCATGACGCCGAAGCGCTGCTCAAGAAAGCGCAACGCCGAGGTGTGGTCGAACACCTGCGAATTCACCCACCCGCCGCGGCTCCACGGCGAGATCACCCACATGGGCACGCGCATGCCGGGACCAAAGGGTTTGCCGTCCGCGGTCAATTGCTTGGGCGTGGCGGGCGGATAGGTGTAGTACTCGAAGGCCATTTCGGCGTCCGTCAGCGTGGACTTGCCGGCCAGCGTGCCGTCGTCGTTGCGCGAGGGTGCGCTGGGCGTGGGCATGTGGTCGAAGAACCCGTCGTTCTCGTCGTAGGTGACGAGGAACACGGTCTTGCTCCAGACCTCGGGCGACTGGGTCAGCGCGTCCAGCGCGGCCTGGATGTACCACGCGCCCTTTGCGGGGCTGGAAGGGCCGGGATGCTCGCTGTACGCAGCCGGCGGAATGATCCACGACACTTCGGGCAACGTGCCGTTCATCACGTCGTCGCGCAGGCTCTGCAGCAGGCCACCGTCCGGCATGGTGTTGCCAAAGCCCTTGGCATAAGGGCTGTACTGGTCGTCGATGGCCGGGTTGTACGCCGGTCCGCCCTGGTTCGTGACTTGGCGGTCCGCCGGCATCTTTTCGATCTCCGCGCGCCAGTGCCGAAAGCTCATCATCTCGTTGCAGCCGAAGTTGTCCGGGATGTTCTGGTAGACCTTCCAGCTCACGCCGGCCTGCTGCAAACGGTCTGCGTAGGTGGTCCAGGTCCAGCCCTCGGTGGAAGGCCCCACGTCGGCACCGTCGTTCATCTCGTTCATCACGACCGACACGTTATCGCCCGAGGGACCGTTGGTGCCGGTCCAGAAGAATAGGCGGTTTGGGATCGTGCCTGCGTGCATGGCGCAGTGATAGCTGTCGCACAGCGTGAAGGCATCGGCCAGCGCGCGGTGGAACGGGATCTCGGCCGTTTCGTAGTAGCCCATCGACAGCGGCTGCTTGGCGCTGGGCCAGCGGTTCATGCGGCCGTGGTCCCAGGCCGCCTGACAGTTGGGCCACGAGTGCGGCGTGCTGCCCGCGCGCTGCGCGTTGCCGAGCCGCGCGTCCAGGTGATAGGGCAGTTCCAGCGTGCCATCGCTGCGCGTCTGATGGAACACGGACTTGCCGTTGGCCAGCGGAATCGGGAAGCGGTCGCCGAAGCCGCGCACGCCGGGAAACGTGCCGAAGTAGCCGTCGAATGAGCGGTTCTCCAGCATCAGCATCACGACGTGCTTGACGTCCTGGATGGTGCCGGTCGGGCTGTCGGCCTCGATCGCCAGGGCGCGGCGGATGCTGGGCGGGAACATCGACAAGGCGCTCATGGCCGCGGTGGCGCCGAGTGTGGTCTTGAAGAACTTTCTCTTGGATGCGTCGATCGTCATTGGCTGGTCTGTCTTGGATTTGCAGGAGAGGGCCGGGCTGCCGGGCTCATGGCGCGCAATGCGCCTCGCATGTCTGCGGGGCGGGAGTTGCCGGCGTCGTGGGCGCCGGTGGCGCGGCCGTTTCGTCCGTGTCGTCGTCGCCGCCGCAGGCGGAGAGCGAGAACACCAGCGTTAGCGCGCAGGCCGTGAGGCCGCGTCGTGCAAGGACCAGCAAGGGGGAAGTGGTTTCCATGAGTCTGTGTGCGTGGATGGGCGGACGGCCCGCGAGAAACCGTGGCGCCCGTCGCACAGGACGAGTGTCGGGCAGATGCTGCGGGCCACGAATGCGCCCGGCGGTGTATCCGGACGACAGCCATCGAGTATTGGCACGCCGGATGTCCATCCTCTGACAGGGGCCTGACGGGAAGCTGTCAGGCGTCCCTTTTTTGAAACGCCATGCTAGATGCGTGTCCAGGTGAAATCGAATTCATCGCGGGACTTCTGCATGCGGTAAACGCGCGAGGCGGCTACTTCCAGAACGGCTTGCTGTGCGCGAGGTCGTCGAAGGCCTGCTGCGCCTCGATGACCAGTTCGTCCAGGCGCGCGCTGATCCATCCCAGCGCAAACCAGGCCTGCGGATGCGTTGCCGTACATGACTGGTAGTAGTCCTTGGCCATCGCCAGGTCGTTGATTTCGCCCAGCACGTCCTGCACGCGGGACAGCAGTTTGCGATAGCCGCGCAGCTTGCTGGCGGGCAGCAGCGATTCGGCAAACGACAGGCCGTAACGCAGGCGCTTGCCGCGCTTGCGCAGATCGTGGCGGGCAGGGATGTCGAGCGACGCGAAGTGCGTGCCCTGGTCGGCCACCTTGACGTGCCAGCGATGCAGGCGGCGCGCGAGGAGCTTGTGCAGGCGCTGCGGTTCCGGTTCCGGCGCCAGCATCGGAATGATGGTCGGCTTGATGATGGGACCCGTCATGCCGCCTTCGAACCGGATGGCGGGTTCGGGCGCGGCGTCGCTAGGCGTGCCGTTGGCGATCGTCTGGCTGTCCGCATCGGGCTGCACGGGCGGCACGTCGAGCGTCCATTCCAGCAGTTCGAGCAACCATGCCTGGAAGGCCTGGCCGCCCGCGATGCTCTGCGCGTCCTCATCGGGGGGCGCCGCTTCCATGGGGATCACAGGCATGCCGGCGCGCAGCAGCGCGGGCGCGACGGTTTCATTCAGCACATCCTGATCGCGATTGGCGCCGAACGCTGCGAAGTGGGTACGCACGCCTTGCAGCAGTGAGTCGGGCACGGGCGCGATCCAGCCGTCGAAGAGCTTCCAGGCCGACCGCAGCCGGCGTACGCCCACGCGTAGCTGGTGCACGTGTTCGGAATTGCCGGCACGATACACGCCTTCGGTGTCGACCTCGGCCAGCACCGAGGCATTGCGGCAGATCTGGTCCAGGCATTCGGCCGCGATGGCGCCCATGGCCTGAGAAGGCGTCATGTCGTCGCGCAGCTTCACGGACGAGGCGCCGCGCGGAGCCCAGAACTGCGCAATGGCCCGCGCGCGCCGCGCTTCCTGGTCCTCGCCCGCAGCCGCATCCACCTCGGCCAGGCGGTGCGCAAGCTGGGCCAGCGCATCGCCGCGTTCGGATTTGCTGCGCGGATCCAGAATCAGCGCGTGACGCTGCTGCCAGCCCCGCGCGGCGGCGAAGATGGCGGCGGGTCGGCCCGAGACCAGTTCGAATTCCAGTTCCGAGATCGGCAGCTCCAGCGCGCCCGCGCGCAGGATGCCGGTGTCGTAGGCCAGTTCCACCGTGCCGAAGCGCGTGCGGATCTTGCGCAGCAAGCGCTGCACGTCGGTTTCGTATCGCAGGCCCAATTCACCCTTGATGGCAGCCAGCGCGGATTCGACCTCGGTGCCCGCGTAGACCGACAGGTCGAGCACGGGTCCCGGCCGCGGGTGATTCATTTCGATTCGAGAGATCGCATCGGCGCCCGGCATCTTCAGTGTCTGCACCCAGTCGGGGCCTTCCTGGCGCAGCCGGATGGCGATGCGCGCCCGCGCAAGCTCGCGTTCGGGCGTGTCGAAGTACATGGCATGCAGGCGAAGGCGCGTGGCCTCTCGCTGCTTGACTTCGCGCAGCACGGCTTGGCGCAAAGCCGTGGGCACGTGCAGTTTCAATTCCTGTTCCGACATGTCAGCGGGTGTCCAACGGCAAAAGCCAAGATCTTAATCAGCGCGGGGGTGCGATTTGATGACCGTTCATATTTTTTTCACATTGAGCATAGACGTGATCGGGGCGCAAAAACAAGACGGCCAGCGCCCGGGGCGGGAAGCGCTTTTGCGTTGGCTGCGAAAACAAAAGAAAACGCCGCCCGAAGGGGGCGGCGAAAGGAGCGCTGGTCAGGGGAAACCGACAAGCGTAAAGCTGCGCTACAGGATGCGTTTGCGCGCCTGCGTGATGATGATCTCGGCCAGCACGACAACCACGAAGATGGCGGCCAGCACCAGCGCGACGCGGTCCCACTGGAACAGGTTCAACGCGGTGTCCAGCGCCATGCCGATACCGCCGGCGCCGACCAGGCCCAGCACTGCCGATTCGCGCACGTTGATGTCCCAGCGCAGCAGCACGATGGACCAGAACGCCG
>DALZRX010000268.1:0-5953 GCA_032015805.1 Achromobacter sp. | reverse complement strand
GCGGGCGGCGCCGCCCTGGGACTAGTCATCGCTACGTCTCGTCGTGGTGGAAATCGTGGAGGCCGAGGGCCGCGCCGCGTCGGACAGCAGGTCGCCCCAGTTGGTGCGCTGCTGCATCTGTTCGCGGGTGGCAGGGTCCAGCACGGGCTGGTCGCTGTACCAGCCGCCGCCCAACGCCTTGTACAGCGCGATCAGGTCGCGTACCGCGTCGCCCCGGTTCACCAGATAGGTGTCCTGCTGCGTCGCCAACGCACGCTGGGCGTCCAGCACCCGCTGGAAGTCGGAATAGCCCTCGCGATACAGCGCGTTGGCCAGCGTCAGAGAGCGTTTGGCGGCAAGCGCGGAGTCGTAGAGGATGCCGTCGCGCTCCAGGGATTTGACGAGGCCGGTGGCGGCGTCGTCGGCCTCCCGTGCCGCCTGGCGCACGGCGTCCTGGTAGATGACGATGAGCTGCTGCAGCCGTGCATCCTGCACGCGCACGGTGTTGGTGATCCGGCCGTGGTCGAACACGTTCCAGGTAAGGCTGGGACCCGCCAGCAGCGCCGCGCCGCCCGAAGTGCCCGCCAGCGAGGTGGCGGTCCAGACAATGCTGCCGAGCAGCGTCAACGAGGGGTAGAGGTCTGCCTTGGCCACCCCGACCTGCGCGGACTGCGCGGCGATACGCAACTCGGCGGCCCGGATGTCCGGACGCCGCAGCAACAGGTTCGCGGGCACGTCCTGAAGGACCGCCCGGTCGATCAGCGGGATTACGGCCTCCTTGGTGGTCAGGTCGGGCAATTCCGGCATCGGCCCCGGCGGCTTGCCGACCAGCACCGCCAACGCATTGCGCGTGCGCGCGATCTGGCTTTCGAATTCGGGGATGGTGCTGAGCGTGCCGAGGTACTGCGTGCGTGCCTGCTGCAAGTCCAGTTCGTCGGTCTCGCCGCTGTTGAACAGGCGCTCCGTTATCTCGTAGCTGCGCTTCTGGATCGCCGCGTTGTCTCGGGCGATGCGCAATCGGGCTTCGGCGGTGCGCAGCGCGTAATAGCTTTCGGCCACCTGCGCATGCAGCAGCACCAGCACGTCTTCCCGGTTGGCCTCGGCGGCGAAATAGACCGCGTCCGCGGACTCGATGGCGCGGCTGAAACGGCCCCAGAAATCCAGCTCCCAACCGATGGTGAAGCCGGCGCTGTATTGCCAGAAACTGCTGGGACGGGGATTGCCTTCGGCCGAGCGCGACGCCCGGTGCTGGTATAGCGCGTCTGCGCCGATGACCTGCGATTGCGGATACAGCCCGCTGCGGGCAATGCCAAGCTGCGCGCGCGCCTCCATGATCTGCAGGCCAGCCACCTGCACGCCCGGATTGTGCGCCTCGGCCTGGGCGATCAGGGATTCAAGGACGGGATCGTCGAAGATGCGCCACCATTGGCGGGCATCCGGTTGCGCGCCAGATTCCGTGGCCTGCTGCAAGGCCGGCGTGTCCCACTGACTGGACCACGCGACACGCTGAGGCTCGAAATCGGGCCCCACCTGCACACAACCGCCGAGGCACAGCACGCCGGTCAGCAGCAGTCGATTCGAACATGTCATCGGCCACATTGGGCACCAGGTCTGTCAAAAGCCAAACTGCAACAGTCCGGGCGTGCGGTGCGTTATCACCGCGCATCCTGGACACCGGACCGCCCGGAGCCAACGTGGTCTTTCCGTCCGCGATGGCAGCCTCAGTCACCCGAACGAACCCGCGGGCGGCGCCCCGGTCGGGCAGGCCGGATCCGCTTGCTCATGCGTGGTCGATTCTATTCACCTTTCGTTGCCGCTGCCAGCAAAACGTAAGAGACGCGGCGGTTGCATCGGGTTGCAGCCGGGGGCAATCAGTGCTTGCCGAACAGCGATCGGAGGCGCCAACGGCGCTTTGAGGGCTTGGGAAGATGCAACACGGGT
Source organism: Achromobacter sp. (assembly GCA_032015805.1). GTDB lineage: Bacteria > Pseudomonadota > Gammaproteobacteria > Burkholderiales > Burkholderiaceae_B > Achromobacter. The sequence goes on along the minus strand of DALZRX010000268.1, from coordinate 4,033 downwards.
CTGGACGCAAAGCATTTTGATAGCGCCGCAAGGTCGCCCTGCGCAGGCTCCTGGTCCTGCAGCAACTGCCGCGCGACGCTGACCATGGCCTGCTTCAGCGGTTCGATGTCGAGCGGGCGAACCCGCCAGTCTATCGAAGAAAAGTCGGTGGGCGTATACACCGGCAGCAGCCGGTCGATTGCCGTAAACCGGTCATCCCGGTCGCGCCGGGCCAGCACCACCGGAATGCCCATGGCAACACAGGGGCTCGCAACGTGCAGCAAGGGCGTCACGACGACCGAAGCCTTGGTGTAAACGTCCAGATAGGACTGCGCCAACGCGTCCATCTCAGCGACCGAATCGTCGCTCAGCGGAATTTCGCCAACGGGTTCGCGTTGGTAGACGAGGCGTGCATGTTCCAGAAGAGGCTTCGGGATGTTCTCGAGCAGCTTTTGCTGAAGAACGCCGGACCCCGCGCCAAACGCGATGACCGGCGCGGCGCCGTCCTCGGCCTCGGTACGCCGATCAAGCGTTAGCGTCGCACAGCCGGTCACGAACGCCGCGATCCGGTGCTTGTCGAACAGCCTCTTTGTGGCGTTGTCCCGGCAACCGATGGGCTGATGCTGCTTGAACAGCTCCTTGTTCTTTGTAATGACCGATTCGGATTCCGCATTGAAGCCGAAGAAAATGGGCGTGATTTGCGACGGCAAGGGAAAACAGCGTTCGTTGAAACAGCCGTTCATGATGAGCTTAACGGGGGGGCCGGCGTACTGCTTCACGGAATCGCGGTCGATTCCCACGATGTTGACATCGTCAACGGAGAGCCGTTTGAGCAGGCGTCGCACTGCGATGGATTGAATGCTGTCGCCGACGTTGGCGGTACGGCGCTTGGGGTCGGCGCCGTACCGGAATTCGAGATAGCCGATGTTTTGCGTGGTCATGGACTTCATTTGTGCGGGGCGCGGTCGGAAAATACGCTCCTGAAAAACCGGCACAAAGTGTAATGTATTGAGATCTTTGGCATTCAGGCCGTTTGTCCCATTATTTCAGTCCACTTCCCCATTTCGACCTGCACGGCCGCCTCGCATCCTGGACGCGGCTCCGGCCCGCAGTCGCAGCCGCTCCAGCGCCAGATACACGATCGGCGTTGTATACAGCGTCAGAAACTGGCTGATCATCAGGCCGCCGACGATGGCAATGCCTAGCGGACGGCGCAGTTCGGACCCTTCGCCCATGCCCAGTACCAGGGGCAGGGCGCCCAGTAAGCCCGCCAGGTTGGTCATGACGATCGGCCGCAGGCGCAGCATGGCCGCGCGGTGGATTGCCTGCTCGGGCGTGAGGTTTTCGCGCCGCTCCAGGCTGAGAGCGAAGTCGATCATCAAGATGGCGTTCTTCATGACGATGCCCACCAGGAAGAACAATCCCAACAGCGCGATCAGCGTGAATTCGATGCCCGCCAGCCGCAGCGCCAGCAGCGCGCCGACCCCGGCGGAGGGCAACGTGGACAGGATCGTCAGCGGATGCAGCGGACTTTCGTAAAGGATGCCCAACACCAGGTAGATGGCGACCAGCACCGCCAGGATCAGCCAGGGTTGGTCTTGCAGGCTCTGCTGGAAGTTGCGCGCATCGCCGCCCAGCCGGGTCTGGATGTGGGAGGGCACCATCAGCTTCGCCATGGCGGCGTCGATGGCGGCCAGACCCTGTTCAAGCGACACGCCAGGCGCCAGCGAAAATCCGACCCACACCGCGGCGAAAAGGCCATCGTGATAGACGCGGTCGTTGACCAGGCCGTTGTCGTAGGTCGCGAACGCGGTCAACGGGACGCGGTTGCCGTCGGCGGCCACGACATGCACCTGTTCGAGGACTTCGGGATCCTCGGTGTAGCGGGGGTCCAGCTCCAGTACCACGCGGTACTGGTTCATGGCGTCGTACAAGGTAGCCACCTGTCGTTGGCTGAACGAATTGCTCAGCACGCTGCTGATGGTGTCCATGTCCACGCCCAAGCGCTGCGCCGCGCTGCGGTCGATGTCGATCACGACCTGTTGCGTGGCCCCGTCGCCCTGGGCGTCGACGTCGCGCAACTCGGGAATCTCCTGCATCGCCTTGGAAATCTTGCGCGCCCATTCCCGCAGCGCCGGCACATCGCTCGCCATGATGGCCAGCTCGTGGTCGCCGGAATTGCCGAAGCCGCCCGGCATGCGCAGGTCCTGGTCGACGTTCAGGAAGAACATGCCGCCCGGCACCGCCGGCGCGTTCGTCCGCATCCAGTTGATGACCTCGGTGGAGGACGCGTCGCGTTCGGCGGCGGGCTTCAAGCGGATGAGAAACAGTGAATTGCTGATGCCCAGGCCGCCGCCGTTGTAGCCGATGACGTCATCGACGGCGGGATGCTTGAGCACCAGTTGCCGATACTGGTCGATCTTGGGCTGCATGACCTGGAACGAAAACCCGTCGTCGCCGCGCACGAAGCCCATGAGCTGGCCGGTGTCCTGCACGGGCAGGAAGCCCTTGGGCGCCTGCACGTACAGGTACACGTTCAGCCCCACGACGCAGGCCAGGAGAAGCAAGGTCAATCGGGCGTGGCCCAGCACCCGCGACAGGGAGGCGCCATACCACTCGTGCACGCGGGCAAACACGGCCTGCATGCGCGACGGTTTGGCCGGGGCGTGGCTGACGGGCCGCAGCCAGCGCGCGCACAACGCCGGAATGATCGCCACCGATACGACCAGCGAGATCACCGTTGCGGCCACCAGCGTGATCGAGAACTCGCGGAACAGCCGTTCCACCAGCCCGCCCATGAACAGGATCGAGACGAACACCACACTCAGCGCCACCGTCATGGCGACGAGGGTAAAGCCCACTTCACGCACGCCGCGCAGTGCGGCCTTGACTGGGGTGAGCCCGCGTTCCAGGTGGCGCGAGATGTTTTCCAGCACGACAATGGCGTCGTCCACCACCAGGCCGGCGGCCACGATCAGCGCCATGAGCGACAGGTTGTTCAGCGAAAAGCCCCACGCGTACATGACGGCGAAGGTGGCGATCAGGCACACCGGAATCGCCACGCTGGGAATCGCAGCGGCGCGGGCATTGCCCAGAAACAGCCACACCACCAGGATGACCAGCCCGGCGGCCAGGGCCAGTGTGATGTGTGCCTCGCGTAATGTCGCCTTGATGCCCGGCGACCTGTCCAGCGCGACGGTCAGGTCGACGTCGGCCGGCATGAGTTGACGCAGCCCCGGCAAGGCCTGGTTGATGGCGTCGATGGTTTCGATGATGTTCGAGCCCGGCTGCCGGCTGATGGTCAGCACCACGGCCGGATTGCGATTATGAAAGCCGCTGCTGTAGCGGTTTTCGACAGAATCGCTGACGCGCGCCACCTGCGACAGCCGGATCACGGCGCCGTCCTGATAGCGCACGATCAGGCTGTCGTAGTCCTGCGCCAGACGCGGCTGCGCGGGCGTACCGACTTCCCAGCGCCGTCCTGCCGAATCCAGTTGCCCTTGCGGGCCCATGGGCGCCGCGTTCGAAATCGCCTCGCGCACGTCGTCCAGCGCCACGCCGTAATGGGCCAATGCGTTGGGGTTGACCTGGACCCGCACGGCGGGCAGGGAGCTTCCGCCCATCGTCACCTCGCCCACGCCGCTGATCTGCGAGAGCTTTTGCGCCAGCACGGTGGATCCCAGGTCGTAGAGCTGGCCGGCGGGGCGGGTGGCCGAACTGAGCGCGAGCGCCATGATGGGCGCCTGAGAGGGATTGACCTTCCTGTAGCTGGGGTTGCCAGGCATGCCGGCGGGCAGTTCGGCCCGCGCGGCGTTGATCGCGGCCTGCACGTCGCGCGCGGCTTCGTCGATGTCGCGGTCCAGGTTGAATTGAAGCTGCACGCGCGTCGCGCCCTGGTTGCTGGACGAACTCATCGAACTGACGCCCGCGATGCTGCCCAGCGCCCGCTCCAGCGGCGCGGCGACCGTGCTGGCCATGCTTTCGGGGCTGGCGCCCGGCAGGTCGGCCCGCACCTCGATGGTGGGAAAGTCGACCTGCGGCAAGGGCGCCACCG
>DALZRX010000267.1:0-6006 GCA_032015805.1 Achromobacter sp. | reverse complement strand
GAATTGCTGCCGCCCGGGCGGCGGCAATCGGCATATGGGCGTCTGGTCGTCGTGAAGTCGTCGCTTGCGCGCTGGCGGAGATTCGTTTGCTAATGGCCCGCTGTCACGGGGGGTGGGGTGGTGATGGGCGGCGCGGCGACGGTTTGCCACAGCTTGCCGACCCGTACGCGCCGCCCATCGGGCACTTGGGATCAAGTGACGATTAACGGTGCGTGTGTTTGCGGTCCAGGGATTAGCCCTCGCGTCGTCGTCGCTGCCGGTGTCTTATTGCTGCCGGTGTCTCACTACTGCCGGTGTCTGACACCCGCGGGAAATCCACTCGGCATGCCGCCCGTCTCTCGAGGGTGTCAGACACCCGGAGTATCCCCGGGTCGACCGCAAGAACCCGAAAACGAAGTTACCTACTCGCGAAGCGCCATCACCACACCGCAAGACGCCGCGTAAGTCACCGGAGGCCGCCCGCGCGGCCGAACGGGGACGGGCAACGCAAGATGCTTCTGGCCCGAACACCCCGGCGCCAAAACGCCAAGCACGCTGACCGCCCCGGCGGCCTTCATCTCCAATTGCTCGAGTCCGGTGCGGTGGCGGCCCGGGGTGCGCGGGGCGTCGATAAGCCCGAGGGAATCCGTAGGAGTCGCCGAAGGCGAGGACGAGGATGAGGATGGGGGGGGCCGCCTAGGCCAGTCCGGAGCGAAGGCTCCGGACCGCAATCGTGGCCCCGCGCGCCCCGGGCCGCCGCCGTGCCGGACGTCTCAAGAACTCAAACTGCAGCAAGCCAATCCCGGCAAGATGTCACCCACCCATGCGCCGCGTCTCTCTCGGCAGTTCCCCGAACCGCTCCCGGTAATACTCCGAGAACCTCCCCAGATGCCCAAACCCCACGCTCAACGCCACCTCCGTGACGCTCGCGTCCGGCTGGGTCTTCAGCCGGATCCTGGCGGCATCCAGCCGAAACGCGCGTAACGCATTCATTGGCGTAGTGTTCCGATGCTCCTGGAACAGTCGGGTGAGGGCGGTGGCGCTGGCGCCGGCGTGGCGGGCGATGGTGTTCAGGGTCAGGGGGGCGCCCAGGCGTTCGCGCATGTAGGTTTCGGCGATGCTCAGGCGGCGCGGGACGGGGTTGGGGATGCCGGCGTGGGTTTGCCAGGTGTTGGGCTGGTTGTAGAGCAGGTGCAGGACCAGGGTGTCTTCCAGGTGCTCCAGCCACGCGGCTGGCGGGCGGCGGGCGCCGTCGTCCAGGGTGGGGAGCAGGTGGATGAGGCTGCCCATCATGCTGCGCCAGGCGGCGCCGATGGGGGTGTCCAGGCGCAGGGCGGGGCTGAAGTCCAGGGGGCCGGCGGCGGCTTCGCCGAAGGCGCGTTGGCCCATCGCTTCGAGTTTGCCGCGGGGGATCTTGAGCAGCAGTTGTTCGCAGCCGGCTTCCCAGTGCAGCCGCAGGGGGCGGTTGGGGGCGATGACGGCGGCGCAGTCGGGGTCGGCGTTGACGCCTTCGTCGCCGCATTCGATGCGGGCGCGGCCGCGCAGGGGGACCTGGACCAGCATGAAGTCCTGGAGGCGGTCGGGTTCGATATGGACTTCGGCGCCGTAGCGCAACGTACAGACGGTCAGGGAGCCAAAGCGGCCCCGGTTCAGCTCGGCGTCGACACGGCCGCCTTTCCAGGTAAGGCGGTGGTCCTTCAGGGCCTCGGACACGCGCGCGCGGGTCTCATCCTGCTGCGTGGAGCTGAAGACGCGCCGCTTGAGCAAGGGCGCCAGCTCGAGTCGGGACCAGCCGTGCATGGAAGCCTCCGGGACGGGACCGATCCCGTATCTGCGAGGCAGCGTAATGTAATCGGGCCGCGTTGGGAATTAAGTGAATCCCGGATAAGAGTGGCGGTATTCGGATAGAGCCGGGGTGGGCGCGGCCCTAATCTTGCCTGAGGCGCCGCGGACGGTGGGCGGGCCTGTTGGAGTGAAGGCGCCGCGGCGCGTAAGCTGGGCGACTTGAATCGGCAGCATGCGTGTACCGACGGCAGACGGGTTCTGTCAGCGTTCCGCCAGCGAGGCTGGCGGCGAATACGGGGTGGCACATGAATCGAAATCGATGGAGCCGGCGTGCGCTGGCGGCGCTGGTCTGCATGGGGGCGGCGGTGGGCTCGCCGGGCGCGTCGGCCGCGGACAAGGTGAAGGTGGGGCTGCTGACCACGCTGTCGGGACCTGGCGCTGCGCTGGGCAATGAGATCCGGGATGGCTTCAATCTGGCGTTGCAGCATACGGGCGGCAAGCTGGGCGGCCTGGCGGCGGAGGTGGTGGTGGCCGACGACCAGCAGAAGGCCGATACCGGGCGCCAGGCGGTGGAGCGCCTGCTCAAGCGGGATCGCGTGGACGTGATGACGGGCATCGTGTTTTCGAATGTGCTGCTGCCCGTGATGCCGGCGATCCTGCAGTCGAACACGATCTACCTGAGCACCAATACGGGGCCCGAGAATTACGCGGGCGCGGGCTGTAATCCGAATTTCTTTGCGGTGGCCTGGCAGAACGAGGACATTCCGGCGGCGATGGGCAAGTACGCGGCCGACCAGGGTTACAAGCGCGTGGCGCTGATCGCGCCGGATTATCCGGGCGGGCGCGAGTCGCTCAACGGCTTCAAGCGCCTGTACAAGGGTGGCGTGGCCGAAGAGATCTATACGCAGCTTGGCCAATTGGATTACGGCGTGGAGATCACGCAGCTTCGCGCCAGCAAGCCCGATGCGGTGTTCTTCTTTCTGCCGGGCGGCATGGGCGTGAACTTCATCAAGCAGTTCAACGGTGCGGGCCTGTCGAAGGACATCGCGCTGCTGGCGCCGGGATTTTCCGGGGACGAGGACACGATCGCGGCGGTGGGCGCGCCGATCAAGGGCCTACGCAACACGGCGCAATGGGCGGCGGAGCTGGACAACCCGGCCAACCGCAAGTTCGTCGAGGATTTCAAGAAGACCTACAACCGCAGCCCGTCGCTGTATGCGTCGCAGGGTTATGACGCGGCGATGCTGCTGGACAGCGCGGTGCGCCAGACGGGCGGCAAGCTGGACGCGGATGCGCTGCGTCCGGCCCTGCGGCGCGCGGACTTCAAGTCGGTGCGGGGCGATTTCAAGTTCAACCGCAATCAGTACCCGGTCCAGAACTATTACCTGCGCGTCGTCGAGGCTGACGCCAGCGGCAAGCTGTCCAACAAGCTGTCGGGCACGGTGCTGACGCAATACCAGGATCCCTTCGCCGCCGCATGCCAGATGAAGTAGGCAGCCGGCGCTTTGCAATAAAGGAGATACGCATGACTGAACGCATTACGACGCGCGAGGTGACGATCGCCTCGCACGATGGCAAGTCCTTCGGCGCCTATCTGGCCGTGCCGGCCTCGGGCCGCGGTCCGGGGTTGGTGCTGTGCCAGGAAATCTTCGGCGTCAACGATTTCATGCGCCGTAGCGCGCAGTTGCTGGCCGAGGAAGGCTACGTGGTGCTGGTGCCGGACCTGTTCTGGCGCCAGGAGCCCGGCATCCAGCTCACGGACGGCCCGGCGGACATGCCGCGCGCGTTCGAGCTGTACAAGGGCTTTGACGTCGACCTGGGAATCAAGGACATCGCATCGACGCTGGCCGTGCTGCGCGCACTGCCCGAACAGGAAGGCGGTGCGGGTGTGCTGGGCTATTGCCTGGGCGGCAAGCTGGCGTATCTGGCGGCCTGCCGGACGGACGCGGATGTAGCGGTTGGCTATTACGGTGTCGGCATCGAGGACAGCCTGGAAGAAGCGGCCACGCTGCGCGGGCGCCTGGTGCTGCACATTGCGGAGCAGGACGGCTTCTGTCCGCCCGAGGCGCGCCAGCGCATCCTGGAGGCGCTGGGCGGCAAGCCGGGCGTGGAACTTTACGTGTACCCGGGCGTGGACCACGCTTTTGCCCGCACGGGCGGTGACCACTACGACAAGCCTTCGGCGCTGATGGCGCATCAGCGCAGCATGGCCGCGCTGCAGCGCACGATCGGGCCGGAGTTCGACTATTCGTACCTGTGGGACAAGCATTGCGAATATGAATTCGGCACGCGCGACGTGGCCGCGACGATGGCCACGATGGTGCCCGAGCCCTACGTCAATCACATCCCGACCATGACGGGCGGCGTGGGCTTCAAGGAGCTGTCGCGCTTCTACCAGCACCACTTCGTGAACAGCAATCCGCCCGACACGCGGCTGGTGCCGCTGTCGCGCACGGTGGGCGCAACGCAGATCGTCGACGAACTGCTGTTCTGCTTCACCCACACGACCGAGGTCGACTGGATGCTGCCCGGCGTCGCGCCGACAGGCAAGTACGTGGAAATTCCGCTGGTGGCGATCGTCAAGTTCCGCGGCGACAAGCTCTACCACGAACACATCTACTGGGATCAGGCCAGCGTGCTGGTGCAGGTTGGCCTGCTGGACCCGAAGGGCCTGCCCACGGCAGGCCGCGAGACCGCGGCCAAGCTGCTCGATGAAACCCTTCCTTCCAACACGCTGATGGCGCGCTGGAAGGACAGCGAGAGCAAGTAGGGAGACGACATGCCTTATACCGATGAGCAACTTGCGGCCCTGGTGCGTGGCGACAGCGTGCACCGGGACCTGTATACCGATCCAGCCATCTTCGACATCGAGATGCGGCGCATCTATGGCCGCGCCTGGATCTACGTGGGCCACGAAAGCCAGGTGCCCAAGACGGGCGACTACCAGACCACGCGTCTGGGCGACCAGGACGTGTTGATGGTGCGCGCCGCCGACGGCCGCGTGCACGTGCTTTACAACCGCTGCCCGCACAAGGGCGCGAAGGTGGTGGCCGACGGCGAAGGCTGTGCCGGCAAATTCTTCCGCTGCCCGTACCACGCCTGGACGTTCAAGCTGGACGGCAGCCATCTGGGCGTGCCGCTCAAGCAAGGGTTGGAAGGCACGTCGTATGACCCCACGGATCCGTCGTTCTCGATGCGGCGCCTGCCGCGCGTGGAGAGCTATCGCGGGTTCGTGTTCGCCAGCCAGTCCGCCGAGGGCCAGCCGCTGGAAGACTTTCTGGGCGGCGTGCGCTCGTCCATCGACAACCTGTGCGACCGTTCCCCGGTTGGCGAGGTGGAAGTCGCGGGCGGCATCTTCCGGGTGATGCAGCGGTCGAACTGGAAGGTCTTCTACGAGAACCTGCACGACACCATGCATGCGCGCGTGACGCATGAATCTTCTTATGCCGCCGCGCGCGACGAGGCCAAGGAGATGGGCGAGATGCCGCTCGAGCTGCACATCATGGACGGCAACGGCGAGCCCTACGAATTCTGGGAAAAACTGGAGCTGCGCGCCTACGAGAACGGCCACGGCTACATGGAAGGCATCTTCAACCCGGGCGCCGCCGAACGCGATCCAGTCTCGCGCGCGCACTTCGAGTCCCTGACCTCCGCCTACGGCGAACAGCGCGCCCGCGAGATCCTGGGGATGAACCGCCACAACACGGTGATCTACGGCAGCGGCTCGCCACATACGGTGTTCCAGCAGTTTCGTGTCATCCGCCCGGTGGCGGTGGACCGGACCCTGATCGAGATCCAGACGTTCCGCTGCAAGGGGGCGCCGGAGGGCGTGTTCAAGCGCGCCATGCTGTACGCCAACGTCATCAACTCGCCGTCATCCAACGTCATGCCCGACGACATCGAACTCTACAACCGCTGCCAGGAAGGCAACGCGACGCGGGGCGGCGACTGGGTCAGCATGCACCGCTATCACGGCACCGACCGCGTCGAAGCCGATGGCATGGTGTCGGTGAACGGCACCAGCGAACTGCCCATGCGCAACCAGTTCCGCGCCTGGAAGGCCTACATGGAGGCAGGCGCCGGCACGGACGTCACGGCCAAGGGAGATGGCGCATGCTGCTAGATCTGGATTTCGACGTCGGCACCGCGAACCTCGCGCCGGCCGACGTGCCCGCCGAGGCCTATCATCGCATCGCCCAGTTCCTGTACCGCGAGGCGCGGCTGCTGGACGAGCGCCGCTAC
>DALZRX010000266.1:0-6014 GCA_032015805.1 Achromobacter sp. | reverse complement strand
AGCAGCCCGCCCAGCAGCGCGGCGCCGACGGCCGGGTGCGACGCATCCAGGTAGCGCCACAACGCGAATACCCCGAGCCCGGCGATGATCAGCAGGCAGCTTCCCAGCAAGCCCCTTACCACCGATGCGCGGGGATCGGGGAGGGCCTGGCCGTCCTGCATCACTTGGCGGGCCACTTACGGCGAATCCGGAGAAAGGCAGGGGGCCGCGAAGCCGCTTGGCCGTGGTGCGCTCGCCGTAAGCTGTAAGTTCATCCGCATGCGGTGTCCTGGCCGATTCATGGTGTTCCCCGGGTTGGTGCAAGCCGGCGGGTTGAAGATGCTTGCCGTCGGCCTTGTGTCGCGACAGGGCCACAGCAATGCGCGTGCCCGAAGGCCGCGCCGCCAGGCCGGTAAAAGAAAAGAGCGCCCATGGGCGCTCTGCGGTAGGTTGTCCGCGCTGTCTGTCAGGTCAGGCAGAATTGCGGCGCACCGCTTGCGTCCACGCGCCGGATGCCCTTGAGAATCCATTTTGCGTGACGTTCGGCCTCATGCTGCGCGGAGAATAGCTTGCCGCTCGGAATGGGCCATACGGCTTCTCCCGTGTCGCGGTCGCCGTCACGCCGGGTCGTGACGTCCAACCGGTATTTGCCGCTCGGCAACTCAATGACGTCGCAGTGGACTTTGAATCCATCTACGCAAATACCTTTTTCAGTATTCATCGTGCGCTCCAGAGAGTGTGATCACAGAAATTCCTGCCCGGGCATTTTCCAAAAACGCCCGCCCCGCGGGTGCAACAAAGTGCAAGAATTCCCGACTATCGCTGGCAAGCCAAAATCAGAGTGGCGGCAAGGCTTGATCAAGCGTCAAACAAAAGGGCCCTGGACGTGAATCCAGGGCCCTGGCCGGATAGGCGCCGCAGGCGGTCGCTACCTGCGTACGCTCATGAAGGGGGATGAAGGCGCGCGGCCGACAACGCGGGATCGGACGCCGTCTTTCCAGCCGGCTTTCCACATCTCGACGCGGCTGCGCCACTCATTCACGGATTCGCCGGTCTGCGCAGGCATGGCTGCGGTACGAAGGTAGGGGCAATCCAAAAGGGTCAATCCCTGGCGCGCGGCGTCTGCTCCCAGCTTCTGGATATCCACTTGCATGGCAACTCTCCCAAAAGATGCGAGCGCCTAGTTTGCCCAGCGCATTCCGCTCGCGCAACGGAGGGCGTGTAACTTGGCGTGTCTTTGTTACATCGCCGTAAAACTCGCATTCTTGTGCGCCTTGCAGAAAGCATCCCGCAATGCGGAGCAACGACTTCCTGTCCAACTCACTGCGAGGTCACAGCGACGTGGCGAGGCCGTGCCAGCCACCGGATTCCCCAACCAGAACCCGGTAACCCTGCCGCTGTGACGCATCGATGCCCGCAACTAGTGTTCCCATCGCGCAGCGCGCGCCGTGCCGTTGACGCGGCATTGGGTACCACGCGGGCTTGGCAGCAAACTGGGTGCGCCCTCACGCGCCTTCTTGCATGCGCCAATGCTCAGACGCGCCACCAGCCCGCCGACCCCGCCACGCGGTCAAGCACATCACCACCCAGCCGGTTTCTACACGCTGTTGGAACACGGCCGCGCGGCCTGCCTGGATAACCGCGCCGCTGGCGACGGAACACTATTTGCTGGCCTTGTGACCTCGGCGCACCGTCATGGATTGCGCCTTGATCAACCAACCGCCCGGAGGACCGAATGAAATTTACCAAAGCGACTCACGCGAAAGCGCAAGGCGACGCCATCGTGTTCGAGATGGAGACGTCCGGGGTCACCCGGCAGTTTGAGATATCCGGCGATGTGCTGCGACAGCGCTTCGGCGCCGCGGACGACACGGCGCCGGAACTGTTGCGGGCATTCGAGAACGGCGCTGACGCGCTGCGCGAGCTTGCGCACCGCACGCAGTGGGTGCCTGCCGAGGGTCCGATACAAGTGGGTGAAGGCGACTTCGGCTGATGCCGCCGCCGGCGGCGCCGCACGGCGCGGCACGCCGCCAGCGGGCATGACGTTTGCTGAAGGATTTCCGTTCGTCAGACGGCATCAAACCGTCATCCGGCGACGATTCTTCTACTGGAGGTCCGAATGAAAAACCGTCTTTTGAAGGCAGGGCTTGGCGCTGCAATTGTCCTCAGCATGGGTTCGGTTGCGCTTGCGCAGACGCCGGCAACGCCCGGCGGCCAAGTGCCCGCCGCTACCAACAAGCTGGACAGCGAAGCCCGAGGCTTTCTGACCGACGCTGCGGAATCCGGCCATCTGGAGATTGCGGGTAGCAAGATGGCCTTGGAGAAGTCGAAGAATGCCGAGGTCAAGCAATTCGCGCAGAAGATGATTGACGATCACACGAAGGTGGGTCAGCAACTCGAGGCGCTGGCCAAGAGCAAGGGTTTTGAACCGCCCAAGGATCCCTCGATGATGCAGTCGGCCAAGCTCAAGGCCATGAGCCTGCGTGACGAGGGGTTCGACAAGGCGTATGCCGATGAGATCGGCGTGGACGCGCACGAATCGGCAGTCAAGCTTTTTGAAAAGGCGTCGCAGGAAGTGAAGGATCCGGACGTCAAGCAGTTTGCCACCGAAACGCTGCCCAGCCTGCAACAGCATCTGCAGGCCGCCAAGGCGTTGCAGCAAAGCGTGTCTGCCAAGAAGTAAACAAGCACGCATTTCGCCGGGCGTGCCGACACGCGCCTTGCTATCAAGGGTGCGGGCCAAGTCCGCATCCACAATGATCCGCATACAGGAGTGATCATGAGCCAGAAGACTTTGAAGGAACTGTTTATTCACGAGCTGTCGGATATCTACAGCGCAGAGAAGCAACTGACGCGCGCCCTGCCGAAGATGGCCCGCGCGGCCACCGACCCCGCCTTGGCGGAGGCCTTCACGACGCACCTTGAAGAAACCCGCGGTCAGGTCGAACGCATCGACAAGATTGTGGAAGGGGCCGACTTCCGCCTGAAGCGCGTCAAGTGCGCGGCAATGGAGGGTTTGGTGGAAGAGAGTCGCGACGTCATCGAAGACGTGGAGGAAGGCCCGGTGCGCGATGCGGCGCTGATCGCGGCGGCGCAAAAGGTCGAGCATTATGAGATTGCCAGCTACGGCACGCTGTGCACGTTTGCCAAGCAATTGGGCGAAACCGAGGCGCTGACCCTGTTGAAGGAGACCCTGGCCGAGGAAAAGGCCACTGACGAGAAGCTCAGCATGCTGGCGCTGCAGCAGACGAACGCTGAAGCGGCGAAGGCCGGCAAGGCCAAGTAGCCTGTCGGTCGTTTACCCGGACCCTGCCAGCGATGGCCCAGCGCGCCTTGCGGTGCGTTGGGCCTGGCGTTCGGGTTGAGGTAGTACCGGTAATTGTGGAGTCCATCATGAAACCTGCCGACGATCCATCGTCCCGCGCGCGACCCGCGCGGCGCGGCGCCAAGACGGGCCGAGGGCCCTGGCTGATGCTGGCCGTCTGGATTGCCGCAGTGGCCGTGCTATTCCTGGTCGGTCTGATGCTTCGTGGCATGTAGCCTGAAGCCAACTTCGTCTCAGGCTGGCGCTGCGCGTGCAGCGCAATGCAGCACGAAGGTGCCCCGCCCGGGGAATACTTTCACCAAGCCCCGCAAGGCCAGATTCTGTGTTGCACGCCGCACGGTGCTGCGGCTTACGCAAAAACGTTCAATGAGCGCATTCTCTCCCGGCAGACGCGCGCCGGGCCTCCAGTGCCCGGCCGCGATCTCACTCGCCAATGTCGATTCGACGACGCTGTAACGCAGGGACGGATTGGGGAAGTCGATGCTCATCAATCGAGCGCCAATCAGTCGAGCACTATTGACATAGCCTCGAAGCGACCATTGTGACGACGGTTCCGTCGGGAAGCTTGTAATGCCCATCGCCTTCCCAGGTTACGAGTTGGCCATCGGGCAGGCAGCAGTAGGAACGTGTCTTTTGCTCGCCTTCGGGCTGAGAGCAGTATCTGTCGATCCGGTAGGTGGTGCCGTCGGCTGCGGCGGCCACCACTTCCATGACACGCTTATATGCATGGTTCGCCATTTGTGTCTCCTGTTCGTCCCCCCGGGAACTATTGGTGCACGCTGCATGCGCTTGGGTCAATACGCATCGCAGCATCTGTTTTTTGATGTGCTGTTAAGCAAGACCGTCTCGCCGCCGTTGCGCTGCTCGTGGCGGCCAGGCTGTTGATGGGGGCGGTGCCGGCGCCACGGCGGCGGCACATCACTTGCTGGCGCAAGGGCCTGTGCGGCACGCCACACCCCGTCCACACGTGCCTGATATCCACGCCTCAAGGAGACGCGCATGAGCACCAAACCCCACTCCCATCAGGATGATCCCGCCGACGCCGACCGCAAACCGGTGCCGCCGGGAGAGCGCACGCTGTCGGATCGCCCGGCCGATCCCAACCGAACCGGCGCCGGCCGGCAATTCCCACCGGGCATGGACCCCAAGGACGTCTGGGATCCGGGCCGGGCCACTCCCGACGCGCCGCCCGTGGACAACCGGTCCTGAAGGGGCGGCGTCACCGCGTATGCAAAGAAGATCCCCGCCCTGCAGCAGGTGCAGTGGCGGGGATCTGCACGCCGATAAGCCAACCTGGCGGCACACCGCCACCGGCTACGCGATCCATCCTTCGGCAGCGGTGTTCTGGGCCGTGCTGCACGCGCGCAGCACGCTCGCAATGCCCGCCACCTACCGGCCAGGGCCGGCTGTCGCGGCCGGTCAGGCTGCGGCGGAAATTGCCTGCTTTGTGGACTACCGCGCGACGCCGCAACGCTTGACCCCGGGTTTTGAACATCGGCTGAGCACAATCGCGCTCGCGCTTGTTTATGGGGCGTTCGGGCTGGGGATGGCGCTGGGTTCGCTGGCGTGGCGTGCGCGCGAACGACGCCGGGCCGGCGAGGCGGACGTCGTCGCCTTCTCGGCGCGATCCAGGAATGGGGATTGCTGGCCCGCCGACAGCGCGATTCTCGCGTTGCCAACCGGGAGCACTCAATGAAACTGAAACTGAAACCGCTACGTGACCAGGTGATGGTCATCACGGGCGCGAGTAGCGGCATTGGCGCCGCCACGGCCAAGATGGCCGCCGAACGCGGGGCGAAGGTCGTGCTGGTCGGCCGCCAGGAAGAAGCGCTGAACAATGTGATGAACGACATCGTGCGCAGCGGCGGCGAGGCGATCAGCGTGGCTGCGGATGTCGGCGTGCAGGACGATCACGACCGTATTCTCGACCGCGCGATCCAGAGTTATGGGCGTGTGGATACCTGGGTCAACAACGCGGGTGTGTCGATCTTCGGGACGCTTGAATCGGTGCCGGTCGAAGACCAGCGCAAACTCTTCGACACGGACTATTGGGGTGTCGTGTACGGGTCCATGGTGGCGGTGCGCCACATGAAAGCGTCCGGCGGCGCGCTGATCAACGTGGGCAGCGAGGTATCGGATCGCGCCGTGCCGCTGCAGGGCGCCTATTCGGCCGCCAAGCACGCGGTCAAGGGCTTCACGGACGCGCTTCGCATGGAACTGCGCGAAGAAGGCGCGCCGGTCTCCGTCACGCTCATCAAGCCGGCCTCGATCGCCACCGGCTTCACGTCGCACGCGCGCAACTACATGGACGTGCAGCCGAGCCTGCCGCCGCCGGTCTATGCGCCCGAAGCGGTGGCCAATGCCATCCTGCATGCGTCCGAGCATCCGACCCGCGATCTGTACGTGGGCAGCGCATCGCGCGCCATTTCAACGCTGGGCCAGAATATGCCGTCGCTGGCAGACCGCATGGCAAGCTGGTTGTTCAAGAAGCAGCGCGGCGGTGCGGTCGCCGATGGCGGCTCGGACTCGCTTTACGAAGGCGGCGGGTCGCATTCCGCCGAGCAGCAGCCGGGCCGTCAAAGCGTGTATACGAAGGTGGCCATGCACCAGCCCAGCACCTCGCTCGTTGCCGCCGCAGCGGTGATCGGCGGGGCAGCCTACTGGCTGCTTCGTTCGCGGCGCTGATATCGGCGCCGTGGCCCCGCGTCGG
>DALZRX010000265.1:0-6020 GCA_032015805.1 Achromobacter sp. | reverse complement strand
GGCCGCCGAGCCGCGTCTGGTGCGCGGCCACCGGGTCGACATCCTGAGGCGCGCCATCGCGCCGCTGGCCGCCGACCTCACGCCCGCGCAGCAGGATCGCGTCGCGCAGGCGCTGTCGCTGGTGTACGGCACCGAGGTATTTTTGGTGCTCAAGGACATCTGGAAGCTCGACCTGCCCGAGGTCACCTATGTAGTCCGTTGGACCGCCAACGCCATCATCAAGCAGGCGCTGTCCGAGGCAAAGCCCAAGAAGCCATAGCCGCCGACAAGCCGCAATAATCCGCGGCTTGGCGCCGCTGTCATTCCCACGTCATTCACTGCCCGCATAGTTGCGCGCTTTGCGGCATTGCGTGTTGCATGCCGTCATGACGTTGGAGTGTTGTAGATGCAGTTCGAAGTATCCCGCCTGCGCCGGGCGATCATGCCCTTGTCGCTGGCTTGCGTGACCCTGTTGAGCGCCTGCGGCGGCAGCGATGATGATGACGAGTTGGTCACCCCCGAGCCGACGCCGCCCGTCGTCACCGACCCCACGCCGCCCGAAGAGCAACCCAAGCCGGTCGAAACGGGCGCGTGGTCCACGGGCGACCTGCATGTGCACACGTTCCAGTCGGACGACGCGCAGGTCAGCCTGGAGAGCGCGCTGGACCAGGCGTTCGACCGCTACAAGCTGGACTGGGCCGCGATCTCGAACCATCTGCGCCTGTCCGCGCGCGACCACACCGGCGTCAACCTGCCCGGCGGATCGATCCCGTTCTCGCAAGGCATGGCGCAGTACGAAGTGCCTTACATCAAGCAGGCGCAGGCCGCGGGCCGCTACGCCGGCAAGATCATCTTCTCGTCGTTCGAATGGGACATGCCGACGCATGACCACGTGAACATCGGCATTGGCTACAACGATCCGCAGTCGGCCAAGTCGCTGGAGGCGGTGGCCGAATTCGAATACCTCTTCACCAACCGCGATCCCAACCTGTTCGATCCGTTGCTCGTCTCGCGCCTGTCCGGCGAAACGCGCGCCTACACCACGCACGCCGACTCGCTGGCCGCGCTGAAGTGGCTGCGCGACAAGCACCCGGACAGCTACATGCTGCTCAACCATCCGTCGCGCTACGCGGGCAAGTACACCATCGCCCAACTGCGCGAGATGAACGACCTGGCCCCGACCGTGTTCTTCGCGATCGAAGGCATGGTGGGCAATCAGATGGAGCCGGACCGTGGCGGTTACGCCACTGCCTATACCAACACGTTCCTGCCCAACCGCACCTATGGCGGCGCGGATTATCTGGTGGCGCATCTGGGCGGCACGTGGGACGCGCTGCTTGGCGAAGGACGCCGCATCTGGAACGTCGCGGACTCGGACTATCACTTCCGCACCGCCTCGGGCCTGTACAGCAGCGGCTACGCGCCCGGCGAATACAGCAAGACCCATGTCTGGAAGGACGGCGACGACATGGCGTCCGTGGTGGCGGGCCTGAAGAGCGGCCGCATGTTCGGCGTCTTCGGCGACCTGATCGACGCGCTGGACTTCCAGGCCAAGGGCGCCGCCGGCGCCGCGCACATGGGCGGTGAGCTCCAGGCGGCCAAGGGGGAAACGGTGGAGGTCACCATCCGCTTCCGCAGCCCCGAGCGCAACAACTACGAGTACCCGATCGAAAGCGGCAATCCCACCTACGTGAAGCCCACCGTGCATCATGTGGACCTGATCGTGGGCGACGTGGCCGAGCCCGCCAAGGCCGGCACCCCGGAATACGACGCCGACACCAACCCCACGACGCGCGTGCTGGCCCGCTTCACCAAGGCCGACTGGACGGTCGACGAGGAAGGCTACAACGTCATCAAGACCACGATCACCGCCGACAAGAGCCAGTACCTGCGCCTGCGCGGCACCAATCTTGGCGTGGACGTGGCCGGCGAAACCGCCGCGGGCGAGCCGCTGCCGGACGCCAAGGTCGACTTTGCGGACAACGCGGCGCGATTCAACGCGATCAATGCCCGCAACTACAACGACCTGTGGTTCTACTCGAACCCGGTGTTCGTGACGGTCGCGAACTGACCTGACTGACCCGCGCCAGCGCCGCTTTCCGCGGCGCAGGCAAAAAAAATGCCCGGCTACGCGCCGGGCATCTTGTTTATTGCAGCGCGATCACTGCAACGTGCGGGTAAAGACGAACTGGCCGTCCTGCCAGTCCACCGGCACCACGTCGCGCGGGCCGAACCGGCCTTCCAGGATCAGGCGCGCCACCGGGTTCTCGATCTGTTGCTGGATCGCGCGCTTCAAGGGGCGCGCGCCAAACACCGGATCGAAGCCGGAGCGGGCCAATTCCGCCAGCGCCGGTTCCGTGACTTCCAGCCGCATTTCCTGCTTTTCCAGGCGTTCGCCCAGGCGGCGGAGCTGGATGCGGGCAATGGACTCGATGTGCTGCGCTTCCAGGCCATGGAACACAACCACTTCGTCGATGCGGTTCAGGAATTCGGGCCGCAGCGTCTGCTTCAGTTCTTCCCACACCACTTCCTTGACCACGTCATAAGGCTGCCCGGTCAGCGTCTGGATATGATGCGAGCCCAGATTCGACGTCATGACGATCACGGTATTGCGAAAGTCCACGGTGCGGCCCTGGCCATCCGTCAGGCGGCCGTCGTCCAGCACTTGCAGCAGGACGTTGAACACGTCCGGATGCGCCTTCTCGACTTCATCCAGCAGCACCACGCTGTAGGGCTTGCGCCGAACGGCTTCGGTCAGGTAACCGCCCTCTTCGTAGCCGACGTATCCCGGCGGCGCGCCGATCAGCCGGGCCACCGAATGCTTCTCCATGAATTCGCTCATGTCGATGCGGATCATCTGCTCTTCGGAATCGAACAGGAACTCGGCGAGCGCCCGCGTGAGTTCGGTCTTGCCGACGCCGGTCGGGCCCAGGAAAAGGAACGAGCCATACGGGCGCGCCGGGTCCGCCAGGCCTGCGCGGGAACGCCGGATGGCGTCCGACACGAGGCGCACGGCCTCGTCCTGGCCCACCACGCGCTTGTGCAGAAACTCTTCCATGTGCAGAAGCTTTTCGCGTTCGCCCTGCATCATCTTGGACACAGGAATGCCGGTGGCGCGCGACACGACTTCGGCGATTTCCTCGGCGCCGACGCGCGTGCGCAGCAGGCGCGGACGGGAGTCGTCGCCTTCGGCGTTCTCGGCCGCCTCGGCGGCGCCCACCTCGGCGGCCTTCAGGCGCGATTCCAGATCGGGCAGCTTGCCGTACTGCAGTTCAGCCAGCTTGTCGAACTGGCCCTTGCGCTGCAGTTCCGCCATCTCGGCGCGCACGCTGTCGATCTCTTCCTTGATGGCCTGGGTGCCCTGCACCGCGGCCTTCTCGGCCTTCCAGATTTCTTCGTAGTCGTTGTATTCGCGCTGCAGCTTTTCCAGTTCGTCTTCGATGACGCCCAGGCGGCGCTTGGACGCGTCGTCCGTTTCCTTCTTGACGGCCTCGCGCTCGATCTTGAGCTGGATGATGCGGCGGTCCAGCTTGTCCATCACTTCGGGCTTGGAGTCGATCTCCATGCGGATGCGCGCGCCGGCCTCGTCGATGAGGTCGATGGCCTTGTCGGGCAGGAAACGGTCGGTGATGTAGCGATGCGAGAGCTCGGCCGCGGCCACGATGGCCGGGTCGGTGATTTCCACGCCGTGGTGGATCTCATAGCGTTCCTGCAGGCCGCGCAGGATGGCGATGGTGGACTCCACATCGGGTTCGTCGACCAGCACCTTCTGGAAGCGCCGCTCCAGCGCCGCGTCCTTTTCGATGTACTTGCGGTATTCGTCCAGCGTCGTCGCGCCGATGCAGTGCAGCTCGCCGCGCGCCAACGCCGGCTTGAGCATGTTGCCCGCGTCCATCGCGCCTTCGGCCTTGCCCGCGCCGACCATGGTGTGCAGTTCGTCGATGAAGACGATGTTGCGGCCGTCGTCCTGGCCTAGTTCCTTGAGAACGGCCTTCAGGCGTTCTTCGAATTCGCCACGGAACTTGGCGCCCGCAAGCAGCGCCGCCAGGTCCAAAGACAGCACGCGCTTGCCGCGCAGGGTCTCGGGCACCTCGTCGTTGACGATGCGCTGCGCGAGGCCCTCCACGATGGCGGTCTTGCCGACACCGGGTTCGCCGATCAGCACGGGGTTGTTCTTCGTGCGACGCTGCAGGATCTGGATGGTGCGGCGGATTTCATCGTCGCGGCCGATGACCGGATCCAGCTTGCCCTGGCGATGTAGGTGTCGCCGCGGCGGGCGGCTTCCTTGTCGGTGCGCGTCAGCACGCCCTGCAAGTCGCGGCCGACCTGCACGTTGTCTTCGCCCTGCACCTGGGGCAGCGACTTCAGCGCGGTCTCCAGCGCGGGGCCCACCCGGTTGACCGCCACGCCGGCGCGCGCAAGCAGGCTGCCCGCGCCGCTATCGGCATCCGACAACAGGGCGGACAGCACGTGGACGGGTTCGATGTAGGGATGGTCGTTGCGGGCGGCCAGACTTTGCGCGTCGGCCAGCGCTTGTTGGAACTTGGTCGTGAGTTTGTCGAATCGCATAATGGTCGTATTGGCTTGTGGGGAGCCGGACCGATACGTGCCGGCGGGCTCGATAACCTGAATATGTGGCCGGATGAGACAATTTCAACACCCGGCGCCCCTCATGGTCTTCTTCGACATGCCGCAGCAAACCGAGCAATGAGCATATACGTTTTTGTGTACGGAACCCTACGGGCCGGCGAAATCAACGACCTCGCCCGGGCCGCCGCACGGCGCGGCCTGCCTGCTGCCAGCCACATGGGCGGGGCCAGCGTGCCCGGCATGCTCGTCGATTTCGGCGACTGGCCGGGCCTCATCCCCGTGACCGACGGCCGGCGTGTGCGCGGCGACGTCTTCCGGGTGGATCCGGCACTGGTCGCGCTGATGGACGAGATCGAGGAATACGAGCCCGGAAAGCCCTGCTGCTTCGTGCGCAGGACGGTTTTCGCGCGCATCGAAGGCCTCGGTGAAACCGGCCTGCTGCGCTGCGAGTACTACCCGATCGACCCCGCGCTGCGGGCCGCGGCGGTCGATATCGCGGGCGACGACTGGATCGTTCACCGGCTTTCCCGGACAAAGCAGGACGCCTCGTAAGACACCCGTAGTAACAACGGACTACAATAGACGCCTGTCTCGTGCTTCACACCCGTTCCGGCGCCCGCCGCGCAATGGGCACTCTAAAGGTCATCGTATGCAAAAACGGGTCCCCATTGCCCCTGATGCCGCCCACTGTTCCACCTGCATGCTGGGTCACGTCTGCGTTCCCGTGGGCATGGCAGCCGCCGAAGTCGAAAAGCTGGACGAGCTGGTGAAAGAGCGCGTCCGCGTCGAAAAGGGCAAGACGCTCTATTCGCTGGATCATCCGCTGGACGCCGTTTATGGCGTGCGCTTCGGCAGCCTCAAGACGCAGCTTGAAGACGCCACCGGCCAGATCCAGATCACCGGCTTTCACCTGCCCGGCGAAATCGTCGGCATGGATGGCATGCTGGATGGCAAGCACGTGTCGGCCGCCGTCGCGCTCGAAGACTCCGAGGTCTGCGTCATCCGCCTGAACGAAGTCGATCGCGTGGCCTCGCACCTGCCGTCGCTGCAACAGCAGTTCCGCCGCCTCATGAGCCGCGAGATCACCCGCTCGCACCAGATGCTGGCCTCGCTGGGTTCCATGCGCTCCGAACAGCGCCTGGCTGCATTCCTGCTGAACCTGTCGCAGCGCTACGCGTCGCTGGGCTATTCGTCCACGGAATTCGTGCTGCGCATGAGCCGCGAAGAAATCGGCAACTACCTGGGCCTGACGCTGGAAACGGTCAGCCGTCTGTTCTCGCGCTTTGCCCGCGACGGTCTCATCAAGATCAACCAGCGCGAAGTCCGCATCATCGACCTGCCCGCGCTCAAGCAACTGCTGGGACACGAAAGCTGCTGAGCGGTCGCCGCGCCATGCGCCGCGCGCCTGCCACATCCCTGTCCCGCACCGCGCTGGCGGCCTCGCTGGCGCT
>DALZRX010000264.1:0-6031 GCA_032015805.1 Achromobacter sp. | reverse complement strand
CTCGGCCCCGCGCACGGTCAAAGGAATGGCAGACATGTCGTTTCCCAAACAAAAAGTAGAAAAACGCCCCGAAGGAGCGTTCTCGGTGAAGGTCGCAGGACCGGCGCGTTTGCCGTCTGATGCTGTGAAAAATCAGGCGAGCGGCGCGGGCGACCAAAACAAAACCCCGGCTCGGGTCGGAACCGGGGCAATCAAAGTCATATTGTGGTCAAACTCGACCGGAATTGCAAGCCACCGGAGAAAACGGCCTTTTCGGCGCATTTCGGCGCTGTAACCCGCTAGAAACCGCGATTTTGCATCGTAAATGCTGTGCGGCTGTGACAGACGCGAAGGACGGCTGAGCGGGTCAGGTGGATTCTGGAAGGCGCCACACCCAAAAACTACTTTCCAATAGGCTTTGTGCGGCAAGCCGGGACGCCTTGGCGTCCCGAAACTCCGCCTCTACTTCGTACGCCGCAAGAGTGCGTACAGGATGATTGCGCCAAAGGTGGCGGTGCCGATGCCGCCCAGCGTGAAGTTGCCCAGCTTGACGGTGAAGTCGCCCGCGCCCAATACCAGCGTGACCGCGGCGACGATGAGATTGCGGTTGTCGGTGAAGTCGACCTGGTTGACGACCCAGATACGGGCGCCGGCAATGGCGATCAGACCGAAGACGACCACCGACATGCCACCCAGCACGGGGCCGGGGATCGTCTGGATGAGCGCGCCGAACTTGGGCGAGAACCCCAGGACGATGGCGATCAGGGCCGCGATCACGAACACAAGCGTGGAATAGATGCGCGTGACCGCCATCACACCGATGTTTTCGGCGTAGGTGGTGACGCCAGTGCCCCCGACCGCGCCCGAGACCATCGTCGCCACGCCGTCGCCAACGAACGCCCGGCCAAGGTAGCGATCCAGGTCTCGTCCCGTCATGGCGCTGACGGCCTTCACGTGCCCCAGGTTTTCGGCCACCAGGATGATGGCGACCGGCACGATCAGGCCCATGGCTTCGGCCTTGAAGACCGGCGCTGAAAAGTGCGGCAGGCCGAACCATGCGGCCGCGGCCACCGCGGAGAAATCGATCGGCTTGCCCAAGCCCAGGCCGTTGGCCAGCACCGCGTACACCACGCAGGCGAGGATCAGACCGACCAGGATCAGCAGGCGCTGCACCATGCCGCGCGTATAGACGGCGATGCCGCCGACGCACACGATCGTGACGATGGCCATGACGCTGTCAAAGCCCGAGGCCCCCATGGCCCCCTTGGCGGCGATGGGCGCGAGGTTCAGACCGATGACCGCCACCACCGCCCCCGTCACGACGGGGGGCATCAGCGTGTCGATCCAGTTGGCGCCGCCGCCGGCCCGCGCATTGACGATCCAGACAACCACCCCGATCAGCGTGTACGCCAGGCCGCAGGCGATGATGGCGCCCAGCGCCACGCCGATATTGGCGTTGGCGCCGCCGCCGGCATAGCCGGTCACCGCGATCACGCCGCCGATGAATGCAAAGCTGGAACCCAGGTAGCTGGGCACCCGTCCGCCCACGAACAGAAAGAAGATCAGCGTGCCGATGCCCGACATCAGGATGGCGACGTTGGGATCGAAGCCCATGAGCAACGGCGCCAGGACCGTCGAGCCGAACATCGCGACGACGTGCTGGGCGCCCATGGCCACGTTCTTGGGCCACGACAGCCGTTCGTCGGGCGCGATGATGACGCCGGGCTCGGCGTCGTCCGCCAGGCGCCAGCGCGGAAAATAGGAATTGGACATGGATTCCCCGGGGGATGGTACGAGAGGGTTCAGACTGCGAGCGGGCGCCAGTGTAAAGGGGGCCATCGACAGGGGGCAACGTTTAAGTTTTGCCGCGGGCTTGCCGTACTAGAGGAAACCCCGAAATCCCAGACGAAAGGAACAGTCATGGCGATCAACAGCATCAGCGGCACCTCCCGCCTCGGCAGCCTTGCCGACCTGTGGGCCGAAAAGATCCAGGCCAACAAGGAAGCGAAGAATGCCTCGGGGCAGGATGCCGTGTCGGTGACCGCGGAAGGCAAGATCCGCGTCAACAATCCGGGCGCCACCAAGGTGGCCACCGCGCAGGCCACCGAAGAAACCGACAACGAAGACGAATACACCCGCCAGATCAAGGAGTTGCAGAAGCAGCTCAAGCGCATCATGGACCAGATCGCGAAGGTCAGGGCGAGCGGCATGTCGGCCGAGATGAAGGCGCAGCAGATCATGGCGCTCAATGCCCAGGCGGTGCAGGTCCAAGGGCAGATCGCGCAGATCCTGGCGCAGCAGGCGCGCGCGGCCCAGGGCGGCGGCGTGTCGGCCAAGGCCTGATTCCGCAAGCCGCCCCGGCGCGTCACTGATGGCGCGCATCAAAATTTCTGATTGGACGCTCGGCGGGCGTGCCAGTACTGTCTCCAGACAAATCTAAAACCACGGAGACAAACCATGCACGCTATGCGCACAGCCCTGGCCGGCGCGTTGTTGGCCGTTTGCGCGGCGCCGGCCCTGGCCGGCACCGTCACGGTGATCACGTCGTTCCCCAAGGACCTGACCCAGGCCTACAAGACCGCCTTCGAGAAAGCCAACCCCGGCATCACGCTGGAAATCCTGAACAAGAACACCGTCTCGGGCATCGCCTTCGTGCGCGAGACGCCGGCTGGCCAACGCCCCGAGGTCTTCTGGGCAAGTGCGCCCGATGCGTTCGAAGTGCTGGGCCGCGACAAGCTGCTGGCCAAGTCCGCGGACATCGCGAACAAGGACGTGCCCGACAAGATCGGCAGCTACCCCATCAACGACCCGGGCGGCATGTACCTGGGCCAGGCGCTGGCGGGCTACGGCATCATCTACAACACCCGGTACATCGCGGCGCACAAGATCCCGGCCCCCGTTGAATGGAAGGACCTGCTGTCGCCCAAATGGTTTGGCCACGTCGGCATCACATCGCCCTCGCGCTCGGGCACGATGCACCTGACGGTGGAAACCATTCTTCAGGGCGAAGGCTGGGATGACGGCTGGAACACTCTGCTGCGCATGTCGGGCAACAGCAGCGCCGTCACCGAACGCTCGTTCGGCGTGCCGGACGGCGTGAACAACGGCCAGTTCGGCGCCGGGCCGGTCATCGACTTCTTCGGGCTGTCGAGCAAGTATTCCAAGTTCCCGGTTGAATTCGTCTACCCGTCCGAGACGGCCATCGTCCCGGCCAATATCGCGCTGATCGAGGGCGCCAAGAACACCGAGGAAGGCAGGAAGTTCATCGCCTTCACCCTTAGCCAGGCCGGACAGGAGCTGCTGCTGGAGCCGAAGATCTCGCGCCTGCCGGTGCTGCCCTACACCGCGCTGGCGGGCAAGATCCCGCCGGGCTACCCCGACCCGGCGGAAATCGCCAAGCGCAGCAAGGTCCATTTCGATGCGGACCTGTCGCAGTCGCGCTACTACGTCGTGCAGGCGCTGTACGACCAGACCGTCACGTTCCGGCTGAAGGAACTGCAGGCGGCCACCAAGGCCATCTACGACGCCGAGGCCAAGCTGGGCGACAAGGCCAAGAGCGGCAAGGCGGCGGAATTGCTGGGCGAGGCGCGCAGGCTGGCCTGGGCGCCGCTGATCGACAGCAAGAAGGCGGCCGACCCCGCTTTCCTGGCGATCTTCGCCGGCAACAAGAAGGACGCGGCCGTCAACCAGCAGATCACGCAGCTTGAGGGCGAGTGGAATGGCCGCGCGCGCGCCAACTACGAACAAGCCGTGAAGCTGGCACGGCAAGCCGCCGCGCTTTGATCGGCTGCAAGCGCTGATCACGGCCGGCGGGCCTGACCCGCCCGCCGTGGGCAGCGCCTGTCTCCTGGCAACGATTTTCGGGAATCTCGATGAATCTTTCGGGCCACTCGCGCCTGCCCGCCGGCCCCGTCCTGGCGGCGCTGCTGGTGTTGGGCTTTCTGCTGCTGTTCCTGGCCGTGCCGGTGGGCACGGTCTTTCACAGCGCCTTTGTCAACGCCGACGGCAGCTTCACCACCGGCCACTTCGGCGCTTTCTTCAATCAGCCGTTGATGCGGGAAGCGTTCTTCAACAGCCTGTATGTGGCGGGCTGGTCGGCGCTGCTGGCCTCGCTGATCGCCGTGCCGCTGGCGTACTTCACGGTGCGCTTCGATTTTCGCGGCGCCCTGCTGATCCAGACGCTGGGCGTGCTGCCGCTCATCATGCCGCCTTTCGTGGGCGCGGTGGCCATGCAGCTCATTTTCGGCCGCTCGGGCAGCGTCAACCTGCTGCTCAATGACTGGTTCGGCTTTACGATTCCGTTCATGGAAGGCCTGAACGGTGTGATCTTCGTCGAGGCCATCCACTATTTCCCGTTCATCCTGATGAACCTGGTGGTGGCGCTGCGCAACATCGACGGCGCCATGGAGGAAGCGGCGTTCAACCTGGGCTCGCGCGGGTTCCGGCTGTTTCGCCGCGTGATCTTTCCACTGGCCCTGCCCGGCTACGTGGCGGGCGCGTCGCTCGTGTTCGTGAAGGTCTTCGACGACCTTGGCACGCCGCTGGTCCTGGGAACGACCAACATGCTGGCGCCGCAGGCGTACCTGCGCATCACGCAAGTCGGGCTGGAAGATCCGCTGGGATATGTGATCAGCGTGATCATGGTGGGCTTCTCGATCCTGGCGCTTTGGCTGTCGGCGCGCGTGCTCCGGGGCCGCGACTACTCGACGCTGCAGAAGGGCGGCAACTCGATCCAGAAGCGCAAGCTGGGTCCCATGGAAAGCGTGCTGGCCTACGGCTGGATCATCCTGGTGCTTCTGCTGGTGCTGTCGCCGCACATCGGCGTGCTGTTGTTGTCGCTGGCCAGCGTCTGGAGCTATGCGCCGCTGCCGGACGGGTACACGCTCGACCACTATGCCGCGGTGTTCTCGGAGTCACAGGGCATGATCGCCAACACGCTGCTGTATTGCGGCCTTGCCGCCGGCATCGACGTGATCCTTGGCACCGCGATTGCGTATCTGATGCTGCGCACCCGGCTGCCCGCGCGACAGTGGCTGGACTTTCTCGCGTCCGCGGCCCTGGCGATTCCGGGCATCGTGCTGGCCATCGGGTTCCTGCGCACATTCCGCGGCATCGAGCTGCCGGGCACGGGCACGCTGCTGACGTCGTCGTGGATCATCATCATGCTGGCGTACTCCGTGCGCCGCCTGCCGTACGCGCTGCGCTCGTGCGTGGCGGCGCTGCAGCAAATTCATGTATCGCTTGAAGAGGCGGCCCAGTCATTGGGCGCCACGCGCATGAGCACGATCCGCCGCGTGGTGGTGCCATTGATGGCGGGCGGCATGCTGGCCGGATTCGTCACCAGCTTCGTCACCGCCGCGGTGGAGCTGTCGGCCACCATCATGCTGGTGACCAAGGACAGCCAGGCGCCCATGAGCTACGGCATCTATCTGTACATGCAGAGCGCGGCGGGCCGGGGGCCGGGCGCCGCGCTTGGCGTTCTGGCGGTGGTCGCCGTGGGCATCGGCACATACATATCGCACCTGCTGGTGGATCGCGCGTCGAAGCGCCAGCAGCCGGCGCGCAATGAAGGGGAATCCGCATGAAGAAAGTCAGCGTCGAATGCCGCAACATCCAGCTTTCCTACGGCAAGACCGAAGTGCTCAAGGACGTCAGCATCAGCATCGAGCCCGGCGAGTTCTTCGCGCTGCTCGGACCGTCGGGGTCGGGCAAATCCACCCTGCTGCGGCTGATCGCCGGATTCAACCGGCACAGCGCGGGCCAACTACTGGTGGACGGCAAGGACATCAGCACCACCCCGCCCTGGCATCGCAACATCGGCATGGTGTTTCAGAACTATGCGCTGTGGCCGCACATGACGGTGTGGGACAACGTGGCGTTCGGACTGGTCGAGCGCAAGCTGCCGCGTGCCGAGATCCGCAGCAAGGTCGAGGCCGCGCTCGACCTCGTGGGACTGTCCCAGTATGCCAAGCGGCGGCCCAATCAGCTTTCGGGCGGGCAGCAGCAGCGCGTGGCGCTGGCGCGCACCATCGTGATCGAACCGCAGGTGCTG
>DALZRX010000263.1:0-6065 GCA_032015805.1 Achromobacter sp. | reverse complement strand
CTGCTGGGCGGGCTGCTTGCGGCTGGCGCGACCGCGCTGGGCGCCTTGCCGGTTGCGTTCTCGCAGCGGGTGCCGGAACGGATCCAGGACACGCTGCTGGGCTTTGGCGCCGGCATCATGTTGGCTGCCTGCGCCTTTTCGTTGATCATCCCCGGGCTAGCCGCCGCCAAGGACCTGGGCAATGGACCCTGGGGCGCCGGGCTCACCATCGCGGGCGCCATCCTTCTCGGTGCGCTGGCGCTGCTGCTCCTGGACCGGGTCCTGCCCCACGAACATTTCATCAAAGGCAAGGAAGGCAAGCCCGCGCGCAACCTGCGCCGCACCTGGCTGTTCGTCTTCGCGATCACGCTTCACAACTTTCCGGAGGGCCTGGCGATCGGCGTGGGCTATGGCGGCGCGGACCCCGTGCAGGCGGGCTCGTTGGCCCTGGGCATCTCGATCCAGGATGTGCCCGAGGGCCTGGTGGTCGCCATCGCCCTGCTTGCCGCCGGCTACCGGCGCGCCTTCGCCGTGGGATTCGGGATGGCGTCGGGGCTCGTGGAACCGCTTGGGGCGGTACTGGGCGCCGCCATTGTCGGTTGGTCGACCTACCTGCTGCCCTGGGGATTGGGCTTTGCCGCGGGCGCGATGCTGTTCGTCATCAGCCACGAGATCATTCCCGAGACGCACCGGAAAGGCCACGAGGTCCCGGCCACCTGTGGCTTGATGCTGGGGTTCGTGCTCATGATGCTGCTGGACACCGCGCTGCAGTGACGTCCGCCGACTTTACGGCGTAACCGGTATGGATGCTTTTTTGCGCCGAAGGATCATCACCCGCGTTGACGGCGACCATCCGTTTTCAGTAACGTAAACCGGTGAGCCTGTGCTCACGTTTTTTGTGTAAGCCGTTTCCTCTGTAAGCCGTTTCATCTGCAAGCCCACCCCAGGAGCTCGACATGAAGAAGCACCTACTGATGATTGGTCTTATTGGCTCTCTGACTTTCTCTGTCACCGGCCAGGCAGCTGATGCAAAAAAACCTCTCGCCATGTGGCAATGCCAGGATTTCCTCGGCGTCCAGGAAAGTTATCGCCCCCTCGTCGTCAGCTACGCAGAAGCGCTTAGCAACAAGGGCAAGCCCGAAGAGGCCGTCCTTGACGTCGAAGGCATCAGCACCCGCACGCCGATGCTGGTCAAGCAGTGCAATGAAAACCCGAAACTCATGCTGCGAGACGCCCTGGCGGGTCTGAAGAAGTAATCGCCTGGCTCCCCTGGAGCAAACCCGCTTCAGGGGCCCGCCCGAGTTCTCTTTCCGACGCGCCGCTCCTGGCGCGCACGACAATTCCCCCTATCAACTCCCCACGGGCACGACCCGTCCGGCGGCATGCGCGCGGCCGTCCCGATCGGCGGTCTGGCGGCGAGGAACAACAATTGCTGCGGTCGGCGCTTCGTGCAACGGAGGCCCGACAATGAACGAATGGATCGATGGAGACTGGCTCGACGCCCATCCCTTGGCGCTTTGGATGATTGCGCTTGGCGTGGGCGTAGTGCTGTTCGTGGTGCTCGCGACCGTGGTGAAAGTGGTCCGCGCGCGGCTGGAGGCGCGCGCCCAGCTCCCCGGCCATGGCTTTGCCAATGCGCTGTCCCAGATCCTTCGCCGCACCAATTGGGTGGTCCTGGCGCTGCTGTGCCTGATGGCCGGCATCGACATCAGTGATGCGCCCATGCCGTGGAGCGGCGCCACCATCAGCCATCTTTGGTTCGTGCTGCTGGCATTGCAGGGTGCACTGTGGCTCGAGCGCGCCGTGGATGTGGTAGTGCGCCGCACCGTGCTTGCGCGCGGCGACGCCAGCCGCGTCACCGCGACCTTGCTCGGCCTGCTGCTGCGCACGTTTGTCTGGGCCGTGGCGCTGCTGGCCATGCTGGACAACCTGGGCGTCAACATCACCGCCCTTGTCGCCAGCCTGGGCATTGGCGGTGTCGCGGTCGCCCTGGCGGTGCAGACCATCTTGAGCGACCTTTTCGCGTCCATTTCCATCGGGCTGGACAAGCCGTTCGAGGTGGGCGACTTCATCGTTTTCGGCGCGGTGGCGGGCAGCATCGAGCACATCGGCCTCAAGACCACGCGCATCCGCAGCCTCGGCGGCGAGCAGATCGTGTGCTCGAACACCGAACTGCTCAAGCAGACGATCCAGAACTACAAGCGGATGCAGCAGCGGCGCATCGTCTTCTCGGTGCGCATCAGCTACAAGACCGACGTCGAACGCGCCGCCACCGTACCGGGCATCCTGCGCGACCGGATCAACGAACAGGCCGACGTGCAGTACGACCGCGCCCACCTCGCGCGATTTGGCGATAGCGCGCTGGAATACGAGGCGGTCTATTACCTGATGAGCGCCGATTACAACCGCTACATGGACACGCAGCAGGCGATCAATCTGGGCATCATGCGCTCGCTGGAGGCGGCCGGCATCGCGTTGGCGCTGCCCGAGCGAATTGTCCACGTCACGGCGCCGGAAAGCGACGAAGCGGAGAAGCCGGTCATGGCGTCGGAGCGCGGATGAGCAGCCCCCACCCAGCGGAGGCGGCCCGGAACCCGCTTCTGAATCGCATGGCGCTGCGCTACAACCCCAATGACAGCAGCATCAGGAACGCGCCAAACAGCACGAAGTGCGTCAGGCCTTCGATGGCGTTCGTCTGGCCGTCGTTCAGGTTGATTGCCGCGACGACCAACGTCACCAGCATCATCAGCGTCTGCAGCGGCGTCATGGCCATGTCGATCCGCTGCCCGGTGAACAAGGCCATCGCCTCCATCGCCGGCACGGTCAGGATCACGGTGGACAAGGAAGCGCCTAGCGCAATGTTGACCACCGATTGCATGCGGTTGGCCAGCGCCGCCCGGAACGCGGTCAACATTTCCGGTGCGGCCGAGATGCCCGCCACCACCAGCGCGATCATCCCCACGGGCACATCCACCCCTTCCAGGCCGCGGTTCAGCGCGTGCGACATCAACTCGGCCAACGCGCCCACCGCAACGATTCCGATCGCCATGACGGTGGCCGACTGGCGCCAGCTTGGACCGCCGCCGGCCGGCACGGGGGTGCGCGTTTTTTTCTCTGGGTAGCTGTAGCTGAAGAAATAGCTGTGAGGCCCGGTCTGCATGCGCACGAAGACGCCGTACATCAGCAGCATCGTCACCACCGTAAAGCCGCTGTAGGCGCGCCAACTGGCCTGGGGGACAAATTCCGGAATGATCATGGACACCGTGACGGCGGTGAGGATCATCACGCTGTAGGTGCGCGCCGAATCGTCGTTATAAGCCTGCTCGCCGTGCTTGAAGCCCCCGATCAAGGCTGCCACGCCGAGGATGCCGTTGATGTCCAGCATGACTGCCGAATAGATGCTGTCGCGCACCAGCGTGGGTGAGCCCGCCTTGGCCGACACGATTACCAGCACGATCACTTCCACCAGCACCGCGGACAGCGTCAATATCATGCTGCCGTAAGGATCGCCCAGTTTCTGCGCAATACGCTCCGCGTGACGCGCAACGCTGAGTGACGCGGCCAGAATCGCGGCGATCAGCACAACCGTTTCCAGCAGGCTTGCGGCCTGTCCAAGCCCCTCAAGATGCGGGTCGGCCACGTATCCCGCGACCGCTAGCCCACAGGCCAGCAGCAAAAACATTTCGGACTGCAATATGGATTTCATCGCAACATGACGGGCCGGAACACCGAGAGCCTAGCATGTGCCGCGCCGCTATCGGCGGCGGGGTTTCGGGAACGCGGCTTGCTGTAAAAAGGGCCCGTGCATGTATGGATGGAGCGCCATGCCGAAAAGGAACATAGCAAAGCGGCAATCACATCGCCGGCGGCAACGACGATCAGGCAATCCTGGCAACGCCGGCACGAAATCGACCAACCCGATTTCCCATTTTTTTGACCGCTTCGCATCGCAGGTCACCAAGTGGGCAGGTTCACCTGTTGCCTTCGGCATCGCGCTGATTGCAGTGGTCGTGTGGGCGATTTCGGGTCCCGCGTTCGGCTTTTCCGAGACATGGCAACTGGTCATCAATACCGGCACCACCATCATCACGTTCTTGATGGTGTTCCTGATTCAGCAAAGCCAGAACAAGGACAGCGAGGCGCTACACCTGAAACTTGACGAGCTGCTGATTGCTGTCAAGGGTGCCGACGAGCAGCTCGTCGACGCCGAACGGCTGGACGAGGACAAGCTTCTGGCCTTGGCGTCCGCGCTTACCGCCCGGGCCCGCAAGCAGCACCGCCAGCGGGCCCGCAGCCGCCGGCGCGATTGATGCTCTGTCATACCGCCGAGTCAATCCGCGCTCGAGCAGTACGCTCAAGCAGTCCGCGTATTCCCCCCAACCAGGACGTTCAAGCGCGCACGCGCGGGCGGTGCGCGCGCAGCCAGACGGCCTGAGCCACCGCGCCCACGACAAATAGTCCCAGCCATGCCGCCAGCGCCCCCCGGACGAGGGGCGAATCGGGACCACTCGCAAGCGGATGCGCGACGGGCAGCCGCGTCAAGGTTTCATTGATGCCCGGCACCCACAGCAGGAAGAAACTGAACGAAAACCCGAGCTGCGACAGATACGCGTGCACGCCCGATAGAAGGGGAATGCGCGGCGCCAGCAGCGCGCCCGCGATCGCAAGCAGCGCCATGATGCCGAGGGCGTGACCGACATTGAAGCCGCCGCTGCTGGACAGGCCGAATGATGTGGACACCGCGATCACCATGCCCGTGACATAGAGCTTTCCGGCGAGTGTGCGCGGCTCGATGCGGCGGTAGCGAACCAGGGCATAAAGGCCTGCGGCGGCGGGGATGAGGCTGATGAAGGTGTGGGCGGCCCCAAGGGCGGAAAGCGGATGCGTCATGTTGATGGCTCCTTCATATTGTGTTGGCGCCTTACGGAATAACCAACTAGTTGGTCGGTTTAGAGGGCGAAAAAACGGCGCGGACATTCGTGCGCGCCGGACTGCAATCAGGCGGGGTTGGCAAGCTGGCGGATGGCGGCCTGCGCGATCGAGGCAAAAGCCGTGGGATCGTTGAACGCGCGAGCCGTCAGCATCGCGCCGTGGACGGTGGACATGAACGCCTGCGCCTCCACCTGCGCACTATCACGCAAGCGGAACTGTCCCGACTTCGCGCCGTCTTCGAGCACCGAAGCGATCCACGCGGTCAGGTCCTTGAAATAGGCGCGCACCTCGGCCGCGATTTCCTGCGGGATCATTGGCGACTCAGCCGCCAGCATCGCGCAGATGCACATGGACGCACGGCCTTCGCGGATGCATTTCGCCCAGTAATCGGTGTAGGCGTTCAAGCGCCCCACCGGATCCGCAACGTGCTGATCCAGCGCCGCCAACCCGGCGCGAGCCTCTTCGCGATGGCGCTCGACAACGGTCAGCACGAGTTCTGCCTTCGTTGGGAAATGATGATGGATGCTGGGCTTACCGATGTGCACGCGCGCCGACACGTCGGCATAGCTGAAACCGTGATAGCCCCCTTCGGCGAGCAACAGCTTCGTGTGCTCGACGATTTCGACGGCGCGGGCAGATAGTTCCGGGCTCAAGGACAAAATGACTCCGATTGGCGGGAAGGCGAGCAATCGGGCCACTGACCGCGAACAGCCTTCCCCGCTTGCAAGAAGCCGCCAATCTACTAGTTGGTCGGTTGCCTGTCAAGACGAGTGCCGCGCCCGTGGTGCCCAGTTTTGCGAACTAGGGAATCGCGGAAACGTCCCGCCCGGTGGGTGCCGTCGCTGGCTCCATCGCTGGCGCCATCACTGGCGCCGCCGTCCGTGGCGCCGGCACGCCTCGAGAGGCGCGCGCGGCGCGCAACAGCCTCACCTGTGCGTCAAGCTCAGCCCGCAACCGCTCGATCTCGGCCTCGTCGGCCGAACTCACGGCCGCGGCACGCACGTCCGCCATCAATTTCAGCAGGCGTTCCATGTCCGGATCGGTCGCGGGATTGCTGACACGCCGCACCTGCATGCGGCCCATCAGCTCGGCAATGCGGTGGCGCATCGCCACCGCGGCCATGGCGCGCAGCGGCTGGCGCAAAAAGCGTGGCC
>DALZRX010000262.1:0-6089 GCA_032015805.1 Achromobacter sp. | reverse complement strand
GCCGCCGTGGCCGCCCCCTATCCCGCCCAGCCCATCCACATCATCGTGCCCTATCAGGCCGGCGGCTCCACCGACATCGTGATCCGCAAGTTCGCCGAGCTTGCCGCGCCCGAACTGGGCCAGGCCATCGTCATCGAAAACCGCGGCGGCGCCGGCGCGACCATGGGCGCGCGCGCCATCAAGACCGCGCGCCCCGACGGCTACACGTTGGCCGTCCTGCCGAGTCCCGTCTTTCGCATGCCGCACATCCAGGACATGGGCTACGACCCGACACGCGATTTCACCTACGTCATGATGCTCAGCGGCTACACGCTGGGCGTGGCGGTGCCCGCCGGCTCGCCGCATAAGACCTGGGCCGATTTCATCCGATACGCCAAACAGCATCCGAACGAAGTCACCTACGGCACGGCCAGCGTCGGCAGCGCCTCCAACGTGATGATGGAAGACATCGCCGGGCGCAACGGCGTGACCTGGCGCCATATCCCGTACAAAGGCGAATCCGAAGTCCTGACCGCGGTGATAGGCGGCCAGGTGACGGCGTACGCCGGCTCGACCACCGTGCAGCCGCTGGTGCAGTCGGGCAAGATGCGCATGCTGGTCACTTGGGGCGAACAGCGCAGTGCCCAGTATCCGGACACGCCCACCCTGCACGAAGTGGACGGCACGCCCCCGGCCAATGCGCCCTTCGGCATCGCCGGCCCGCAGGGCATGCCGCCCGACGTCACCGCCAAGCTGCATGCCGTCTTCAAACAGGTGGCCGAGTCCGATGCGTTCAAGAAGATCCTGACCCAGTACGGCCAGGAACTGGTCTACATGGACGGCAAGGACTACGCCGCCTATGCCGCGCAGCAATACGCGCTGGAAGCGGAGATCGTCCGCAAGCTGGGGCTGGCCGCGAACAAGTGATCCGGCACGGTCCGGCTGCGCCGCCGCAGCCGGACCGCCCCGCTTGGCGGCGGCGCAAGATCCGACGACGGCCGAGGTCGGCAAAGGTATCGGCCAGCAAGAAGCGTCCAGGAGTCCTCCATGAGCATTCGAGCATTCGCCACACTTCCCACACGCCGCCGCGCCCTCGCTGCCTTGTGCGCCCTGGCCGGCCTGCTGGCCGCCGCACACCCCGGCGCGGCGCTTGCCCAGCCATGGCCCGCCAAGCCCATACGCATGATTGTCGGATACCCGCCGGGCGGCGGCACGGACACGGTGGCGCGCATGCTGGCGCAACAGCTCGGCCAGGAGCTCAAGCAGCCCGTCGTGGTCGAGAACCGCGCCGGGGCCAGCGGCACCATCGCCACCCAGCAGGTCGTGCGTGCCGAGCCCGACGGCTACACCGTGCTGTTCGCCACGGCGTCGCCGCTGACCGGGGCGCCGCTGACGGTCAAGGACCTGCCCTACGACCCCATGACGGACCTGATCCCGGTCACGCTCGTGGGCGGCGGCCCCTTCATCCTGGTCGCCAATCCGGGCTTTCCGCCCAACACGCTGCCAGAACTGGTGGACTACGCGCGTAGCCGTCCCGGCGAGGTCAACTACGCGTCGCCGGGCATCATGACCGCCAATTTCTTCTTCTCCGAGCAATTGAACATGGACGCGGGCATCAAGACCACGAACGTGCCCTACCGCGGCAGCGCCGCGTTGCTCAACGACGTCATGGCGGGCCAGGTGCAATACACGCTGGACACGCCGGGCACCACGCTGCCCTTCATCCGCAACGGCAAGCTGAAGGCGCTGGCCATCTTCAGCGAAAAGCGCCTGGACCGGGCGCCCCAGATTCCCACCGCCAAGGAAAGCGGCTATCCGAATCTGGTGGGCGGTTCCTGGTATGGCCTGCTGGTGCCCAAGGGCACCCCGCCAGAGATCGTCGATGGCCTGTACAAGGCCACCAAGGCCGCCCTGTCCAGCGCGGATGTGCGCAGCGCCATGGAAGCGCGCGACGTCATGGTGGAAGGCAGTTCACCCGACGAATTCCGCCGCTACCTGCACGCCGAATTCAAGCGTTGGCAGGACGTGACGCAGAAGCTGGGCATCAAGCCGCAGTGACCGACTGACACCGCGCAGGCCCGCGATCCCCTCTTCCGACCGGAGACTTCGATGTCCAATCCCACCTACGCGCCCGACCTGACCGCGGGAAGCGCCCCCACCTCCATGCGGCCCGCGCTGGCCGGCCTGAATCACATGATCTCGGCTGGCCATTATCTGGCCACGCAGGCCGGCATGGACATCCTGCAGGCCGGCGGCAATGCCGTCGACGCGGGCGTGGCGGCAGGGATCGCATTGGGCGTGGTCCAAAGCGACATCGTCAACTTCGGCGGCGTCGCACCGATTCTTGTCTATCAGGCCAAGACGCGCCAGGTCTGGAGCATTTCCGGGCTTGGCTATTGGCCGCAGGCCGCGCGCCTGGAGACCTTCCTGGAAAAACACGCCGGCACGATTCCGGCGGGCGTGCTGCGCACCGTCATCCCGGCCGCGCCAGACGCCTGGATCACCGCGCTGGAACGCTTCGGCACCATGAGCTTCGGCGAGGTAGCGGCCGGCGCCATCCGACTGGCGCGCGACGGCTTCGTGATGTACCCGCTGATGGCCGAAGTGCTGGCCGAAAACCAGAAGAACTATGCCCGATGGGCTTCCAGCGCCGCCATCTACCTGCCCGGCGGCAAGCCGCCCGAAGCGGGGTCGATCTTCCG
Source organism: Achromobacter sp. (assembly GCA_032015805.1). GTDB lineage: Bacteria > Pseudomonadota > Gammaproteobacteria > Burkholderiales > Burkholderiaceae_B > Achromobacter. The sequence continues at coordinate 3,408 of DALZRX010000262.1, read as the reverse complement.
CCAGGCGGATCTGGCGCGCAGCATTCAGTACATGGCCGACGAAGAGCGCGCACATCGCGGCGACAGCCGCGTGGCCGGCCTGGCCGCCGCGCGCCGCGCGTTCTACGAAGGCGACATCGCCGCGGCGATCGTCAGGTATCACCGCGAGGAAGGCGGGCTGATCACTCACGAAGACCTGCGAGACTTTTCCGTCGAGGTCGAGCCGGCGCTGTCCACCGACTTCAACGGCACGCAGGTGCATAGCTGCGGCTTCTGGTGCCAGGGACCCTCGCTGCTGCAGATGCTGAACATTCTGGAGCCGTGCGATTTGCGCACGCTGGGTCACAACTCCGCGCCCTATGTGCATCTGCTGACCGAAGCCATCAAACTGGCCTTCGCGGACCGCGAGGTTCACTACGCCGATCCGCGCCATGCGCCCGTGCCGCAGGCGGCCTTGCTATCCAAGGACTACGCACGCGCGCGGCTGGCCATGATCGCCCGCGATCGCGCCGGCCCGGACATGCCGCCGGCGGGCCAGCTTCCCCATGCGCGCGATATCGATCTGCGCGACGCCGGACCCGATGACATGGCGCGCACGGATCCCCGTCTGGACACCTCGTACGTGGCGGTCGTCGACAAGGACGGCAACGCATTTTCGGCAACACCCAGCGACGGTTCCTACAACGTCCCCGTCATCCCCGGAACCGGTATCTGCGCGTCGGGACGCGGCAGCCAATCCTGGGCCGAGGCGGGCCACCCTTGCGCCATTGGGCCTGGCCGCCGGCCGCGGCTCACGCCGAACCCCTCGCTGGCCATCCGGCCCGGCCAGTACGTCATGCCTTTCGGCACGCCGGGCGGCGACGTGCAATGCCAGGCCATGCTGCAGACCTTCCTGAACATGGAGGTGTTCGGCATGGACGTGCAGCAGGCGGTCGAGGCGCCGCGCTTTGCCAGCTTCAGCTTCCCGTCGTCGTTCGAGCCGCACAACGCCATGCCGGGCCGGCTGATGATCGAAGACCTGATTGCGCGCGGCGCGGGCGACGAGCTCGCCGCGCTTGGCCATACCGTCAAGTGGTGGAACGGCCATAGCTGGCGGGCCGGCGCCGTCTGCATGGTCAGGCACGACCTGGATAGCGGCGTGCGATGGGGCGGCGCAGACCCGCGCCGGCCGGCTTATGCGATGGGATGGTGAACGTTCGCCGCAGCGGGCGTCAACAGAAAGCAAAACGCCCGCCGGGATAGCATCCCGGCGGGCGTCAAGACTGCATCGCAACTGGTATCCCGTTAAAGATGCCCGTTGCCAGCACCATCAATTCAAGCTGGCGCCCGAGATCTTCACGATCTCCTGATACTTCGCCTTCTCGCCCTTCACGAACTCCGCGAAGGCCTCAGGCGTCATCGGGCTGGCCTCGGAACCCATGGTCAGCAGACGCTGCTTGACGTCGGCCTGTCCCATCGCGTCGGCATACGCCTTGTTCAGCTTGGCAACCACGGGCGCCGGCGTGCCGCCCGTCGTGAACACGCCGAACCACGTGCCCAGGTCAAAGCCCTTCACGCCCGATTCCTCGACGGTGGGCACGTCGGCCAGCAACGACGAACGCTGCGCGGTCGTGACCGCCAGCGCCTTCACCTTGCCGTCCTTGATCAGCGGCGCCGACGCCGCCAGATTGTCGAACATGAAATCCGACTGGCCCGACAGCAGCGCCAATTGCGCCGGCGCCGCGCCCTGGTAGGGAATGTGCTCCACGTTGATCCCGGCGCGCGCCTTCAACAGCTCGCCCGACAGATGGCCCGCGCTGCCGTTGCCGCCCGAACCGTAGTTCAGCTTGCCCGGATTCTTCTTCGCGTAATCGATCAGGTCCGCCAGCTTTTCGATCTTGTTCTTCTGCGCGAACTCCACATTCATCACCAGCACGTTCGGCACCGCAGCCACGATGGTGACCGGCGCGAAATCCTTCACCGGGTCGTACGGCAGGTTTGCGAACAGCCAGGGATTGATCGCGTGCGTCGCCACCGCGCCCATCACCAGCGTATAGCCGTCAGGCTGCGCCTTCGCAACCAGGTCCGCGCCGATGTTGCCGCCCGCGCCCGAACGGTTTTCCACGATCACCGGCTGACCCAGCGAGCCGCGCACCTTCTCGGCCAGCATGCGAGCCATCGTGTCCAGCGGACCACCGGGCGGGTAAGGCACGACGAAGCGGATCGGCTTCGTCGGGAAATCGGCAGCCTGGGCCAGCGCGGGCGCGCTGAAAGGCAGGGTTGCAGCCAGCGCCACGGCGCCTTGCAACAGGGCGCGGCGCACGGCGCTGCGGGGGGTATTCGACATGGTGTGTTCTCCTCACTCCGAATCAATGGCGGTCAGTAGCATACCCCACGGACGTGAAGGACGTAACAAAGGGATACCGGGAAGATCACCCGGATTTCAGCGGATTGGGGCCGCGCACCAATGAAAAACCGCCCGAAGGCGGTTTGGGAATCAGTGCAGGATCTGGCTCAGGAAGAGCTTGGTCCGCTCGTTCTGCGGATTGTCGAAGAACTCGTCCGGGTTGTTCTGCTCGATGATCTCGCCGCGGTCCATGAAGATCACGCGGTTTGCGACCTTGCGCGCAAAGCCCATTTCGTGCGTCACGCAGATCATCGTCATGCCGCTTTCCTGGGCCAGGCTGACCATCACGTCCAGCACTTCCTTCACCATTTCCGGATCCAGCGCCGAGGTGGGCTCATCGAACAGCATGATCTTGGGGTTCATGCACAACGACCGCGCGATCGCCACGCGCTGCTGCTGGCCGCCCGAGAGCTGGCCGGGAAACTTCTTGGCCTGCTCCGGAATGCGCACGCGCTGCAGATACTTCATCGCGGTGGCTTCGGCCTCCGCGCGCGGCTTCTTCAGCACCCACATGGGTCCCAGCGTCAGGTTTTCCAGCACCGTCAGGTGCGGGAAAAGATTGAAGTGCTGGAACACCATGCCCACGTCCTTGCGGATCGTCTCGATGTGCTTCAGGTCATTGGTGAGCTCCGTGCCGTCCACGATGATGTGGCCCTTCTGGTGCTCTTCCAGCCGGTTGATGCAGCGGATCATCGTGGACTTGCCCGAACCCGAAGGTCCGCACACCACGATGCGCTCGCCTGGCGCGACGTCCAGGTTGATGTTGCGCAACACGTGGAACTGGCCGTACCACTTGTTCACGTCCTGCAAACGAATAATGGCATCCGACATGCCTGTACTCCCGTAAGTATCGCTGTGCGCGCCCGCCTGGCGGCGGACGCGCGGCAAATTGCTAGCGTGCGTGATCCGTGGCCAGGCGTTTTTCCAGCGCCTGGCTGTATTTGGACATGGAGAAGCAGAAAACGAAGTAGATCAGCGAGATGAACAGGTACGCCTCCACCCCGAATCCGCGCCATGCCGCGTCGGACAGGGCCGCCTTGGCC
>DALZRX010000261.1:0-6114 GCA_032015805.1 Achromobacter sp. | reverse complement strand
CCCCCGTGGGCGGCGTGATCGCGCGTCGCAGCGCCCAGGTTGGCCAGCGCGTCGCCCCCGGCGCCGCGCTGATGACCGTGGTGCCGCTGGACCAGGTCTGGGTCGAAGCGAACTTCAAGGAAGGCCAGTTGCGCAAGATGCGCATCGGGCAGCCGGTCAAGATGGTGGCCGATCTGTACGGCAGTTCGGTCACCTACCACGGCACAATCGCCGGGCTGGACGCGGGCACGGGCAGCGCCTTCGCCTTGCTTCCCGCCCAGAACGCCACGGGCAACTGGATCAAGGTTGTGCAGCGTGTGCCGGTGCGAATCACGCTGGATCCCGAAGACCTCAAGCAGCATCCGCTGCGCGTGGGCTTGTCGATGGACGTGGAAGTCGACGTGGGCAAGGACGACGGCTCCCCGCTCACGCAAGTGGCGCGAAAGGAACCCGCCTGGTCGACGCGCGCCTTCGAACCCGCGCACGATGAAGTCGACGCCATGATCGCCAAGATCATCGCCGCCAACGTCGCATCATGAGCACTGCCGGCCAGCCCGCGGGCGCTGGTGCGCCCTCTGAAGCCGCCCGGCCGCCGGGCGCCCATCCCCCCTTGGAGGGGGCGACCCGCATCATCGGGTCCATCGCGCTGTCGACGGCGGTCTTCATGAACGTGCTGGACACCTCGATCGCGAACGTGTCCATCCCCACCATCTCCGGCGACCTGGGCGTCAGCACCAGTCAGGGCACCTGGGTCATCACCTCGTTCGCGGTCGCCAACGCCATCACGGTGCCGCTCACCGGCTGGCTCACGCAGCGCTTCGGACAGGTTCGCCTGTTCCTGATCTCCACGCTGCTGTTCGTGCTGGCATCCTGGCTATGCGGCTTCTCGCCGTCGCTAGAGGCGCTGATCGCCTTCCGCGTGCTGCAGGGCGCGGTGGCCGGCCCGATGATCCCGCTTTCCCAGACCCTGATGCTGGCCAGCTTCCCGAAATCCAAGGCAGGCATGGCGCTCGCGGTCTGGTCCATGACGACACTGGTGGCGCCGGTTGCCGGCCCGCTGCTGGGCGGCTGGATCTCGGACAACTACACCTGGCCGTGGATCTTCTACATCAACGTGCCGGTGGGCCTGCTGGCCGCCTGGATCAGTTGGCGCATTTACGGCAACCGCGAATCCGTCACTCGCAAGCTCCCCATCGACAAGCTCGGCCTGGTCCTGCTCGTGGTGTGGGTGGGCGCGCTGCAGATCATGTTGGACAAGGGCAAGGAACTGGACTGGTTCGCCAGCCCCACCATCATCGCGCTGGCGGCGATCGCCTTCGTGGCCTTTGTGTTCTTCCTGATCTGGGAACTGACCGACGCGCATCCCGTCGTCGACCTGCGACTTTTCAAGGTCCGCAATTTCACGGTCGGCGCGCTGACGCTTGCGGTGGCCTATGGCGTCTTCTTTGGCAACGTGGTGCTATTGCCGCTGTGGCTGCAGAGCAATATGGGCTACACGGCGACCTATGCGGGGCTCGTGACCGCCCCCGTGGGATTGCTCGCAATCCTGCTGACGCCCATCGTGGGCAAGATGCTCGCCACGCGTGACCCCCGGCAACTGGTGACGGTCGCCTTCCTGATCTTTGCGCTGGTCTGCTTCATGCGTGCGGGATTCAATACCCAGACGGACGTGCGCACCCTGATGATCCCGACCATCATCCAGGGCGCGGCAATGGCGGCGTTCTTCGTGCCGCTCACGTCGATCACGCTTTCCAGCATCGAGCCCTGGCGCATCCCGGCCGCGTCGGGCCTGTCGAACTTCCTGCGCTTGACTGCGGGCGCGTTCGGGACGTCGATTGCCACGACCCTGTGGGAGAACCGCGCGACCATGCACCACGCGCAATTGACCGAGATCGCCAAGCCCGGCCAGCAGGCGTTCGACCAGACCATGGGCACCTTGCAGAACGGGTTGGGCGTCTCGCACCAGCAGGCGCTCACCATGGTGGACGGGCTTATCAACGCGCAGGCCTTCACGATGTCGGCCACTGACGTGTTCTACGCATCCGCGATCATCTTCTTGCTGTTGACGGGCCTGGTATGGTTCGCGCGGCCCCGGTCGTCCACCAAGTCGGGCGGAGGCGGCGCGGCGGAAGCGGCGGCCGGCGCGCACTGATCGACGCGGCAGCAAAAAAACAAGGCGCCATCACGGCGCCTTGTCTTTTTGGGAACACGTAGATCAGTCCTTGAGCAGCGTGTGCCAGTCCCTGCGTTCGATGATGTCCGCCGACAACGCACTGACCTGGGACAGGTTGAACACCGAGACCCCGCGCGCGCGCCACAGCGGCGATGCGAAGCGAAAGGACGGCTCGATGAAGCGCGGGAAGTTGCGCGTCAGCCGGCTGGTCTGCGGCTTGCCGCCTTCGTCGTAGAAGCGCATGCCGCCCTGCACCGTCAGGTCCAGCCCGTGCACGTAGACCTCGCGTGCACCGCCGGACATGAGGACCTGAAGGGCCGCATAGGCCACGGTATCGGCGTCGAACACCCCCAAAGAGGCATCGAAGCTGTAGCCCAGTCCCTGCTTGGCGTCCAGCAGCTGGACGTCCGGCGAAGCTGCGGCGATGCGCTTGAGTACCGCCGGCGCGACGCTACGCTCGTACGCCCGCCGGGATATCCGTTCGATGATGCAGATCCGGCAGCGGATGTGGTCCTGGGCAATGCCTTGCATGATGTAGCGCAGCACCTCGGGAAACACATACAAGGTCAGGTCGCGCGCGACGATGTCGCGCACCAGGTCAATGCGATCGCGCACGAAGTTCTGGTCGATGATGCAGTAATACTTGAACTGCAGATCGAACTTGCGCGACAGCGCGATGGCGCCGTTGACGCCCATCGCCGGGCCGATATTCATCCGGTCGTAGGGAATCTCGGCGATCGAGGGTCCGCTCAAGATCAGATGGACCGTCTTGTCCGCGGAGTCGTAACCCTGAGACAGCGGTGTGACAGGGAGCGAACGACCGAAGGCGCGATATCCGCTGATCGCGCCTTCCTTGTCCCGCCAGATCCGCACGAACGGCCAGAGGTGCTGATTATGCCGTTGCGTGCGCGAGCGCAGCATGCGAAAGAGCTTGCGGACAAAGCGGTCGGCCCGCCCGCCGCCCACGTGGTCGGAGGGGGGAGAAAATATCGAGTCGTTCATCTACTAACCGGACAAGCCTGCCGCCAATGCACTCAACCGGCTCGGATCAGCGATGCGATCGCGTCGCCGACTTCGGCTGTGGAAGCGTTGCCTTTCATATCCCGCGTCCGTGGACCTTCGGCCAGCACGGTTTCGATGGCCTTCACCACCGCCGCCGACGCGTCGGGATACCCCAAGAAATCCAGCATCAACGCCCCGCTCCAGATCTGCCCGATGGGGTTGGCGATGCCCTTGCCATAAATATCCGGCGCCGAGCCGTGCACCGGTTCAAAGAGCGACGGAAACTTGCGTTCCGGGTTGAGGTTCGCCGAGGGGGCGATACCGATGGTGCCCGTGCAGGCCGGCCCCAAGTCGGACAGGATGTCGCCAAAGAGGTTGGATGCCACCACGACATCGAACCAGTCGGGATGCTGCACGAAGTGCGCGCACAGGATGTCGATGTGATATTTGTCCCAGCGCACGTCGGGATAGTTCCCGGCCATTTCTGCAACCCGTTCGTCCCACCAAGGCATCGAGATGGAAATGCCGTTGGACTTGGTGGCGGCGGTCAGGTGCTTGCCACGCTTTTGCGCCAGTTCGAACGCAAACTTCAACACCCGCTCGGCGCCAATCCGCGTGAAGACGCTTTCCTGGATGACGACCTCGCGGTCGGTGCCCTCAAACAGGCGGCCGCCGCTGTTGGAGTATTCGCCTTCCGTGTTTTCGCGCACGATGAAGAAATCGATCTCGCCAGGCTTGCGGTCGGCCAGCGGCGACGGCACCCCAGGCATCAGACGAACCGGCCGCAGATTGATGTATTGATCGAATTCACGGCGGAACTTGAACAGAGAGCCCCACAGCGCCTCGTGGTCGGGCACCGTGGCGGGCCAACCGATCGAACCGAAGAAGATGGCCTCGTGCTGGCCAATCTGGTCCTTCCAGTCGTCCGGCATCATCTTGCCGTGCTTGGCGTAGTAGTCGCAGCTCCAGTCGAAATGGTCCCATTGGAACGAGATGCCGAACCGCGTTGCCACGGCATCCAGCACCTTCAAACCTTCCGGCACGACCTCCTTGCCAATGCCGTCTCCTGGGAGCACTGCAATCCTGTGTTTCTTAGCCACCGTGTCTTCCTTTGGATTTCATTGATACACCGCCCGCAATGTTAGGCAAAATTGCGGGCAACACAATACCCCGCGTCATGAAACGAACGGAGCGACTCGCCGATTTCGGCTGATTTGGCTCAGCGTCGGCCCTTCGATCCCAGCAGCGACCCGAGAATGCCCCGCGTGAGTTCCCGCGCGATCGATCGGGCCGAGCTTTTGGCGATGGTCTGCACCACGCCATCGCGCTTGCCGCCGCGCGGTCCGGTCGATCCGAACAACACGTCTTTCAGGCTGTCCATCAGCCCCCCGCTCTCGTCGGCGGGCGGCTGGCCCGTCTTGGCGGCGGGCTGTCCCGACCGGGCCGGCGCGTCTCCGGCAGCCTGCGATTCCGCCGGGACCGCGGCGCGGCTCGCCAGAATCTCGTAGGCCGACTCCCGGTCGACCGCCTTTTCGTACTTGGCCGCCAGGGAATTGCCCTGGCGCAGCGCCTGCCGCTCGGCGTCCGTCGCCGGGCCGATGCGGCTGCCCGGCGGCACGATGTACGCGCGCTCGGTCGGCATCGGCCGTCCCTTGGCATCGAGCAGCGACACCAGTGCCTCGCCCACGCCCAGTTCGGTGATGGCGGCTTCGATATCCAGCCCGGGATTGGGCCGCATGGTCTGCGCGGCGGTCTTGACCGCTTTCTGGTCGCGCGGCGTGAAGGCCCGCAGCGCATGCTGGACGCGGTTGCCCAACTGGCCCAGCACCGTGTCCGGAATATCCAGCGGATTCTGCGTTACAAAGTAGACGCCCACCCCCTTGGAACGGACCAGGCGCACGACCTGCTCGATCTTGGTCAGCAGCGCTTGCGGCGCGTCGTTGAACAGCAGGTGGGCCTCGTCGAAGAAGAACACCAGCTTCGGCTGGTCCATGTCGCCCACCTCGGGCAGCTTTTCGTACAGGTCGGCCAGCAGCCACAGCAGGAAGATGGCGTACAGGCGCGGCGCCTGCATCAGCTTGTCGGCCGCCAGCACGTTGACGATGCCACGGCCCTGCGCGTCGGTGCGCATCAGGTCGGCGACGTCCAGCATCGGCTCGCCAAAAAACCTTTCCGCGCCTTGTGATTCCAGCGCCAGCAAGCCGCGCTGGATGGCGCCCACGCTGGCCGAGGACACATTGCCGTAACGCGTCTTCAGTTCGGCAGCCCGGTCAGCGACGTTCTGCAGCATCGCCCGCAGGTCCTTCAGGTCCAGCAGCAACTGCCCCTCGTCGTCCGCCACCTTGAAAACCAGGGTCAGGACGCCCTCCTGCGTGTCGTTCAGTTCCAGGATGCGCGACAGCAGCAATGGCCCCATATCGGTAATGGTCGCCCGCACGGGCAGCCCCTGCTCGCCAAAAACGTCCCATAGCGCGACCGGGATGGCGTTCCAGGCCGGCTCCGCCAGCCCCAGGTTCTTGAGGCGCTCCTGCAGCTTCGGGCTGGGCACGCCGGCCTGCGAGATGCCGGTCAGGTCGCCTTTGACGTCCGCCATGAACACGGGCGTGCCGATCCGGGAAAAGGATTCGGCCAGGACCTGCAGGGTGACCGTCTTGCCCGTGCCGGTGGCGCCCGTAATGCATCCATGGCGGTTGGCCAGGGCCGGCAGCAGTGCCAACTCGGTCTGCGCGTTCTTGGCGATGACAAGGGGGTTGGGCATGAGGCGGCTCCGGACCGGGGATCAGATGGATGCCCAAGTGTAGAGCCTGCCGCCCGCCTTGTGCGCGTGGCTATATGGACACATGCAGCCCTCTGGCCGGACGGGAGGGCCGCCGGCACGCTAAAATGCCGTCTTTGCAGACACATTTTCCTGGGAAGCCATGGCCGGACACAGCAAATGGGCCAATATTCAGCACCGCAAA
>DALZRX010000260.1:0-6158 GCA_032015805.1 Achromobacter sp. | reverse complement strand
ACCTGAAGCACCCGCGCGAGGTCTCCGGCATGCTGTGGCGCGGCTACAAGGGCGCATTGCTGGGCGGTCTGGCCGCGCTGGCGCTCATCGGCTGGGGCGCGTGGGCCCTGCTGGGCCATGCGCGTCCCGATGCGCCGCTGACGTGGTGGCAGATGCCGCTCGCCAGCCTGGCGATCCTGGCCGTGGTGATCCTGGCCATTCGCGGCACGCTGAGCCACCGCCCCATCAACCCGTCGTCGGTGGCCTACAGCGCGGACGGCATGCTCAACACCTTGGCACTGAACTCGCTGTACAACGTCTTCTATGCCGTCTACAGCATGAAGAACGAGAAGTCGGCCTCCGCGGTGTACGGCGGCATGAACGACGACAAGATGCACGCGCTGGTGCTTGCGCAGTCCGGCCTGCCCTATCCGCCACCGAATCCCGACTATCCCAGCCTGCATCTGCAGCCGGCCACGCGCAAGACGCATCGTCCGCTCAACCTCGTCATCATTCTGGAAGAAAGCCTGGGCGCGCAATACAGCGCCGCATTGGGCGGCGCCAACCTGACGCCGGAGCTGGATGCGCTGGCGCGCGAGGCGTGGACCTTCACGCGCGCCTATGCCACTGGCACCCGCTCGGTACGCGGCCTCGAAGCGGTAACGACAGGCTTTTTGCCCACCCCCGCGCAGGCCGTGCTGAAGCTGCCGCGGTCCCAACAAGGTTTCTTCTCGCTGGCCGACCTGCTGGGCCGCCACGGTTATCACTCGCGTTTCATCTATGGCGGCGAGTCGCACTTCGACAACATGAAGGGCTTTTTCCTGGGCAACGGTTTCAGGCAGATCATCGACCGGGCGGATTTTGTCGATCCCGCGTTCGTCGGCACGTGGGGCGCGTCGGACGAGGACATGTTCAACCAGCTCGACCGCGTGCTGCGCGAGGACGGAGACCAGCCGACCTTCACGCTGGCATTCAGCGTGTCCAACCATTCGCCCTGGGAGTATCCGTCAGGCCGCATCGAGACGGATGGCAACCCCGCCACGGTCGAGAACACCGTACGCTACGCCGACTGGGCCTTGGGCCGGTTCTTCGAACGCGCCAAGGCGTCGCCCTATTGGGAGAACACCGTCTTTCTGGTGGCGGCAGACCACGACTCGCGCGTCTTTGGCGCCAGTCTGGTGCCGGTGCGCCACTTCCACATTCCCGCAGTGATCCTGGGCGCCGGCATCGAGGCGCGGCGCGACGACCGCCTTGTCAGCCAGATCGACCTGCCGCCGACGCTGCTATCGCTGATCGGCGTGGATACGGAACACCCGATGATCGGGCACGACCTCACGCGCAGCACGCCGGGGCGCGCCATCATGCAGTACGACAACACCTACGGTTATCTCAAGGGCGACGACCTGCTGGTGATGGCCCCCAACAAGCCCGCCGTTCAATATCGCTACACGGCGCCTGAGGACTACGCTCCCACGCCGCTGAACGCCGAACTGGCAACCGAGGCGCTGGCGCATGCGTTGTGGCCAAGCTGGGCTTATCGCGAAGGGCGCTACAGCCTGCCGGGACGGCCTCCCGTGCAGGCGGGGCCGTCGTCGGGTGTCGCGTCATGACCGGCGGGTTGGCTGCCGGCTGATGCGCCGGCTGTCAGCATTCCCGCCAGGCCACCGCAACGGAGGCTGTGACCCGGAGGCTGTGACCCGGAGGCTGTGACCCGGAGGCTGTGACCCGGAGGCTGAGACCCAGAGCCTGTGACCCAGAGGCTTAGACCCGGTGACCGTCACCCCGCCGGCCGCACAAAGACCTTGCGCTTTTTCTCGATGACGGCGTGGCAATGGCAGTCGGGACTGTGATCGTTGACCATTCCCACGGACTGCATGAAGGCGTACACCGTGGTGGGACCCACGAACTTCCATCCCAGCTTCTTGAGCGCCTTGGACAAGGCCTCGGACTGTTCGGACGTTGACGCGCCATAGGTCGACGCCTTGGCGGCCGGCGCTTCGAAGCGCCAGAAATACGCCGCCAGCGAGCCTTCGCGATCGATCATTTCCAGCGCCCGGGCCGCATTGTTGATCACGGCTTCGATCTTGCCGCGATGGCGCACGATGCCCGGATCGGCCAGCAGCGCCTGGACTTCCTTTTCGCCAAACGCTGCGAGCGATGCGGGGTCGAAGTTGGCGAAGCCGCGCCGGAAGGCTTCGCGCTTGTTCAGGATGGTGCGCCAGCTCAGGCCAGACTGAAAACCTTCCAGGCAGAGTTGTTCAAACAGCGCCCGGTCGTCGCCTTCGGGGCGGCCCCATTCGGCATCGTGGTAGGCCATGTATTCGGCGGAGGTATCCACCCAGCCGCAACGGGCAAGGCCATCTGGGAAATCGGTTTTGGCTGTCAAGAGCGCGCTCCTCGAGGCTGACGGGCTACCGATGCTACTCCAGCAACGTCCCTGAAAAAAAGTCGTAGCAGCCGCGACGCAAATCCAGATATTATTTCCGGCCTTGATTCGGCGCCGGCCTGTGCCGTGCGCACCCCGGATCAGCACGGCGGACCGGCGCATCGCAGGCCCGCCCTGCGCCGAGACGGGGAGCCGGACAGGCCATTGTCGGACTTTCGCCCCCATGTCCCTGCCACTGACTTCCCTTGTTTCCTTCGTTTCGCCCGCCGTGCTGGCTGGCGCTGACCCGTCCGCCAATCCCTGCCTGGATTGTGGCGCCTGTTGCGCGCACTTTCGCGTGTCGTTCTACGTCGGCGAACTGGCCGGCGAAAACGGCGGCCAGGTGCCGTTGGAACTGGTCACCCAGATGAGCCCCCTGCGCGCCTGCATGAAGGGCACGGAGATGGGTGGCGGGCGCTGCATTTCGCTGCGCGGCGAACTGGGCAAGCCCGGCATCCACTGCGACATCTACGAAGGCCGGCCCACGCCGTGCCGCGAGTTCGACATCTGGATGCCGGACGGCTCTCCCAACCCGGATTGCCAGCGCCTGCGCCTGGGACTGGGCCTCGCCCCCGTGCCGCCCCGGCCCGACGCCGAGAACGACCCGCAGGGCCCGCTGCATCCCGACCAGCCCGCTGCCGCCTGACGCCCGGCTCGGCGAGCCCTCCACCGGTGGGCCTTTCACCGGTGGGCCTTTCACCGGTGGGCCCTTCACCGGTGGGCCTTTCACCGCCGGACCTTACACCGGCAGGCCGTACACCGGCAGGCCTTACACCCGCATGCCTAGCCGCGATCCGCCAGATACCGCGTGGGTGTCATGCCGAACGCCGAGCGGAAACTGCCGATGAACGCGCTGGTGCTTTCATATCCGACCGACAGCGCCGCCTGCGTGACCGATCCGCCCCGGAACAGCATCTCCAGCGCCCGCAGCAGCCGGGCTTGCTGGCGCCACTGCCCCAATGTCACGCCGGTCTCCTGGCGAAAACGCCGCATCAGCGTGCGCGAGGACATGTTCAGCCGCTGCGCCCATTCATCGATGCCCGCGGTATCGTCCGGCGTATCCAGCAGCGTGTTGGCCAGATCCTGCAGGCGCGGATCCGCCGGCATCGGCAACGGCACGGTCGCCTCCGCACTGCGCTGCGCAAGCTCCACCAGCAGGACATCGAACAGTTGCGCCTGGTAGGACGGCGGCGCGTCTTGCCACGCGCCTTCGGTGAAGCGTTCGACCAGCGCCTCGATCAACCGCGACGACGGCCACGCCCGGCAATCCTGCGGCAGGCGTCCGCAGACGTCGGGATGCACGTGCAGGAATGAGCCGCGCGCTTCGCCAAACCAGCGTGCCCCGTGCTGCACGCCGGGCGGAATCCAGCCCAGGCTGCCCGGCAGCACCGTGAGCACACGTTCCCCCGATTGCACCATCACGAGCCCTTCGTGGACCAACACCAGCATGCCCTCGGCATGGACGTGCGCGGGCACGGAAATACCCTTGGATTCGCGGCGCCTGCGCAGGCTGAACGGCGTCAGGAAGACGTCGGGCAAGGTCGTGGTGGCCGTTGCAAGCATGGTTGGCAGGTTTGAGCTACAGGTTGACGGGTTCCCGTTAGCGGGTCCAGTTGAAAATGTACATCATTCTCATCAGGCGGGTATCAGCCCCCCGAATGGAGAATTTTCATGGACCACACACGGCTGCGCGACGCCGGCATCAAAGCCACCTTCCCGCGTTTGAAGATCCTGGACATCTTCTACCGCCACGCAGACGAGCACATGAGCGCTGCGGACATCTATCGCCGCCTGATCTCGGATCACAGCAATATCGGCCTGGCCACGGTCTACCGGGTGATCACGCAACTGGAGCATGCAGGCCTGCTCAAACGCACGCAGCTCGATTCACACACCAACGTATTCGAGCTCAACGACAAGGGACACCACGACCACCTGGTCTGCACGCGCTGCGGGCAGATCCAAGAATCCAGCGATCCCGCCATGGCGCATCTGGTCAGGAAGATCGCACGGCGCTGCGGCTTCGAACTGGATTCCTACAGCCTGGTGCTTTACGGCAGTTGCGGCTGCGTCAAGGATGAGCCCGCCCTGCCCCACGGAGCTTTCGAATGAACCACGATCAGTTCTTCTTCCACGACCTGTCGCAATTCCCCATCGTGACCGCCCGGCACGGCGGTGCGCCGCTGGGCTACTCGTCTACCTGGATCCGGGAAATGGAGCTGCTGGTGGAAAACCCGCGCAGCTTCGTCATGGTGGTGCCCGACACGCGGCATGAGGCCGCGCACGAAGACCGCAAGGCCATGATCGAATGGCAGACGGCCAACATGCCACGCCTGCGGGCCCGCTGCCGCGCGTTCATCGCGGTCGAGCGCGACGCCGAGGCGCTGGGCAAGCTGCGCAAGCGTGGCGAAAAGATGGCGCGCGCGTTCGGCCTGCCCTTCCTGGCGGTCGCGACGCCCGTCGAAGCCGTGCAGTGCGCGCGCGAACTGCTGGGACACGCCGGCCCCAGCGGATTCAACGTCGGTTAGGGCGAGATAATTGGGCGGGATGAAATTCAGGGCCGCATCACACGATTTAAGACTGCGCGCGCGCGGCCGTTGTTCAATGACAGACGCCGTCACCCCTGCGGCCGCTTTCGCCTACATCCCTCCCCCGACGCATGAACCACGCCCTCGCCTGTCTGTTTTGCCAATCGACGCTCGCGCAGGGCGCGGCGCTGCTCGAACAGAACGGCGCGGCCATCTGCAAGACGTGTGTGGATCAGTTCGCCGTCCGCTTCACCGATCGGGCGTGGGCAATGGCCGCCACACCGCAAGAGCAGTTGGATGTGCTGCTGGAGGAAAGCAGCCGCGCCCTGGCGCACAGCGAAACGTTGGCCGAGCGGGCGCGGTGCTGTGGCCTGAGCCTGCACGATCTGTCGGCGGCGCTGCCCGCGCGCACGCTGTCCTGAGCGGCCGCGTGCCGTGTTGCGTCAGAAGGATCCCAGCGCGCTGCCCAGCGCAATGACCGCGGCCAGCCCGACGATGGGTCCCACGATCCCCACCACGACGATATTCATGTAACCCTCCCGGTGGGTCGATCCGCAGACCGCCAGCAACGTCACCACGGCGCCGTTGTGCGGCAGGCTGTCCAGCGTGCCTGCGCCGATCACCGACACGCGATGCATCAGCGCCGGGTCGATGCCCAGCGTCTGCGCCAGCTCCATATACGTGCCGGCCAGCGATTGCAGGGCGATGGTCAATCCGCCCGATGCCGAACCGGTCAACGCGGCAAGCACATTCGTCGCCACGGCCAGCGACACGAGCGGCCCGCCCTCGATCGACAGCACCCAGTCGCGAACCACTGCAAACGACGGCAGCGACGCGACCACGGCGCCAAATCCCACCAGGCTGGCAACGCTTAGCAACGGCAGCGCCGACGCGTTCACGCCGGCATCCATGGTGTCGCGCAGCGACGGCAGGCGCCGGAAATTCAAACCCACCAGCACGGCAATCGCGGCCAGCAGCGCCGTGATCACCGACCAGACGCCGCCCACCGCGGCCAGACTGGTCCCGCCCCATCGCGCCTCGGCGAGCCAAGCAGTGTCCATGCGCGGCAGGACGATCAGCGTCATGAACAGGTTGACCAGGATCACCACCACCAGCGGCGTCGCGGCCACGAGGGTCGACGGCGCGTTTGCGCTGCGCTGGCCATGTTGCATCTCGGCGGGGTCGAATTCGCGAGCCACCGTCGCGCGCTCGCGCACCAGCACGTC
>DALZRX010000259.1:0-6170 GCA_032015805.1 Achromobacter sp. | reverse complement strand
GTCCGGCCCCCGCGGTGAAGGCCGAACCGAAGCCCACGCCCGCACCGGCCGCGAGCCGCCGGCAGGCGCCTTCGGACGACGATTGGGAATCTTTCTGACGCCGGCGTTGCCGGCAAATAGGCAGGGTATGCGAGGTTATCTACATCTTCTGGCGGCGGCCGCATTTGCGGCCTTTCTCGCTGGCTGCGCGGCGACGGGTCACAACTTCGACCCAAGCAAGCTGTCGACCCTGACGCCCGGGCAGACGACGCTGGAAGAGGCGGCGCGCGCGTTGACCGCCCCGCCTGCCCAACAGTTCAAACAGAGCGACGGCACCTTGCTGGCGCTCTGGTCCTTCAAAATCACCTTTGTCGCCGACGGCCTGTACAGCCGTAAGGAAGCGCTGCTGCAGTTCGGCCCGGATGGCCGGCTGATGCGGCTCGTCGACAGCACCAATATTCTGCTGGAACCTTGGGAACGCCGGAAATTGCTGGGACCGGCCCCTGCGCCTGAGCCGACTCAGGACTGGGCACAACCCGCGATGGAACCCGAGGTGCAAATGATCTACATTCCGGGACCGGGCGAACCGGCCGGTCTGGCGCCGCAGGGCAAATAGCCCTGTAGTTCAGCAGAAGACATCGGGCGCCAAGCCCGATGTTCGTCGCCCTGAGTGTAGGCTCTGTGTAACAGGGCGTGTCCGCAGGGTGGTTTTTCATTTGGTCAGAGCAGTTCCTGAGGGATGGGGAAATAAATGGAAGCGAGTCTCGAATCCGGCGCAAAGGCCGGCAAGGCCGGCAAGAAGAAAGCCGCGCGCGCACCCAAGGTCAAGCGCAAAATGAGGCTGCGCGATGCACGCGTAGGCACGATGCTGCTGTGGGTGATGGCGTTCTTCGCGCTGCTGATCGCGGCGGTGGGCGGCCTGGCCGCCTACTTCCTGCAAAGCAACTATGAATCGATCCGCGAGGTCAACGCGCTGACGGCGCGCGCCAAGCAGGTTGAAATCATCAATAGCGACATGCTCCGCGCCCGCGTGAGCCTGATGGTGGCGGCGCGCCATCTCCAGGAATCCGGTTGGGGCAGCGGCGAGAATTCGGCGCGCGATGCGGCCGCGGCGCTCAAGGGCGCAACGGACCTGTTGACCGGCGTGCGCAACCGTTTCTCCGATTTCCAGAAGAACATGCTCGAGGACGATACTGGCCGCCAGTTGTCGATGAACCTCGTGCGCCGCTACCGCTCGTACATCGACGACGGCGTGGACACGATGGTCGAGGCCTTGCGCAGTGAAGACTATTCGACGTTCTACATGGTGAACAACGAATACGGCACGCCGCGCAGCGCCGCCTTCATCGAGGCGATTGCCCAATTCGACAAGTACATCGCTGACCAGCAGCGCGAGACGATCGAGCAGGCCGAGGCGAACTTCAACCTGGCCATGATTGCGGTCGGTGTGGCCGTCGGGATGGCCCTGTTGTTGATGATTCTTGCCCGCATCCTGTTCGGCCGCCTGGTCGTGCGTCCGCTGGTCGAAGCCGGCCAGCACTTCGACAAGATCGCCGCGGGCGACCTGACGGGCCGCGTGGAAGTGCGTTCGCATAACGAAATCGGCCAGCTTTTCGCCGCGCTCAAGCGCATGCAGGAAAGCCTGACCCGTACCGTGTCGACGGTGCGCCGTGGCGTGGACGAGATCACCGTGGGTTCGCGCGAAATCTCCGCGGGCAACACGGACCTGTCCAGCCGCACGGAAGAGCAGGCCGCTTCGCTGGAAGAGACCGCAGCGTCGATGGAAGAACTGGCTTCGACCGTCAAGCAGAACGCGGACAACGCCCGCCAGGCCAATCAGTTGGCAGCCAGCGCGTCGGACGTCGCCGAGCGCGGCGGTTCGGCGGTGTCGGAAGTGGTCAACACCATGGAAGGCATCTCGGCAAGCTCGCGCAAGATCTCGGAAATCGTGTCGGTCATCGACGGCATCGCATTCCAGACCAACATTCTGGCGCTGAACGCCGCGGTGGAAGCCGCGCGTGCCGGTGAGCAGGGCAAGGGCTTTGCGGTGGTGGCGGGCGAAGTGCGCTCGCTGGCGCAGCGTAGCGCGCAGGCGGCCAAGGAAATCAAGGGCCTGATCGAGGACTCCGTGACCAAGGTGGGCGCGGGTTCGCAGCAGGTGCAACGCGCCGGCGCGACGATGCAGGAGATCGTGGCCTCGGTGAAGCGCGTCACGGACATCATGGGCGAGATCTCGGCGGCGTCGGAGGAGCAATCCAGCGGCATCGACCAGGTGAACCGTGCCGTTTCGCAGATGGACGAAGTGACGCAGCAGAACGCAGCGCTGGTGGAAGAGGCCGCGGCCGCAGCCGGCTCGCTGCAGGAGCAGGCACAGCGCCTGGCCGAAGCGGTGGCCGTGTTCAAGATCAACGCAGGCGAAGTCATTGAAGTGCCTGCGCAACAGCTTGGCGGTTACTCCGCGCCGTCGCTGAACTGATCGTTGTCATCCCGGGCCGCGCCCGATCCTGCTGATGCGGGATCGGGCGCGGCCTTTTTGTTTGCCCGCAATCCGGCGCGCGAGCACGAGGCGTTTGTCTTATTTCCAGCGGTTATGTGTGCGTTGATTGAAGTCATAAGCACGTTAAGTTTTCAGCTTTATGACCGTTAATAATGTTAGCGCCTGAATTTTCAGGACAAAAACACAGTAATCGATGGTGGCCGGGGGATCGGGCGCCAGTTGGAGACAAGCCGTGCGCGTCAACCTACCCGTCACCGATGTGGAAACCACGCTGCGCGAAGATCAGTACCTGATCTCGCGCACGGATACCAAGGGCCGCATCGTCTACGCCAATCCTGCGTTTGTCGAAGTCAGCGGCTTCTCGCGCGATGAACTCATTGGCAAGGCGCACAACATCGTGCGCCATCCCGACATGCCGCCGGAAGCCTATGCGGACCTCTGGGAAACCCTGGAGGCCGGCGAGTCCTGGCTTGGGGTGGTCAAGAACCGCCGCAAGGATGGTGGTTATTACTGGGTGCTGGCCAACGCCACCCCCATCGTCGAAAACGGCGAGGTCGTGGCCTATTCGTCGGTGCGCGTGCGGGCGTCCGAAGAGCAGATCGAGATGGCCGAAGATCTCTATGCGCGCATGCGCGAGGGGACCGCCAAGGGTGTGCGCATCCTGCGTGGCCGGCCTGTGCGCGCCGGCTGGCGCCGCGGCCTGGATGTGCTGGCGTTCCCGTTCATGCCGGGCGTGCGCAACCGCATGCTGCGTCACGCGACGCTGTCGTCCGGCATCGTCGCCGCGGCCGGGGCATACGGCCTGCATGCCAACTGGGCCAGCCTGACTCCGTGGGGCGCCGCGTTGGGATGTGGCGCCATTTCGCTGGGCGTCGTCGCCATCTACGCCATGGGGTGGAGCCTGTCGCGCTCGCTGCTGGATCCGATGCTCGATGCGGCCAACATGGCGCGCCAGGTTGCCGCCGGCAATCTCACCACGCAGATCGTGCCGGACTCGGATGACGAGGTGGGCAGTCTGAAGTTTTCGTTGGAAGTCATGCGCAAGAGCCTGATCGGCATTGCCAACGACGTCTATCGCGGTATCGAGGGCACGACGCATGCCGCCGTGCACATCGCGCGCGGCAACCAGGAACTGGCCGGACGCACGGAAGGGCAGGCCGCCTCGCTGCAGCAGACGGCCGCCAGCATGCAGCAATTGACGTCCACCGTGCGCCAGAACGCCGACAATGCGCGGCAGGCGAACGACCTGGCCGCCAGCAGCATGGACGTGGCGCGGCGCGGCGGCGTGGCCGTCGGGCAGGTGGTAAACACGATGCATGGCATCTCCGACAGCTCGCGCAAGATCGCCGACATCGTCACCATCATCGAAGGCATCGCGTTCCAGACCAATATCCTGGCGCTGAACGCGGCGGTCGAAGCCGCGCGGGCCGGTGAGTCCGGCAAAGGCTTCGCGGTGGTGGCGGGCGAGGTGCGCAGCCTCGCGCAAAAGAGCGCCCAGGCTGCCAAGGAAGTGAAGTCGCTGATCGAGGATTCCGTCGATCGGGTGACGGAGGGCTCGGCCCAGGCCGAACAGGCCGGTGCGACCATGCAGGAGATCGTCGATGCCGTGCACCGCGTCACGGCCATCATCGGCGAGATCTCGCGCGCGTCGCAGGAACAGTCAACCGGCATCGAGCAAGTGGACACCGCCGTCTCGCAGATGGATGTGATGACGGTGCAGAACACCGCGCTGGTGCAGGAATTGGGCGGCGCGGTGACCCAGCTTGGGGATCAATCGGGCGCGCTGCGCGAGACCATCCGCGTTTTCCGCGTCGTGGGCCAGCACTGAGTTGCGCGGCCGGGTTAGCGCCCGGCCAGTGCGTCCACGACACGGCTCATCGCGGTCAGGCCCGATTCGAACAGCGATTCCAGGAACGGGCCGGCATGCGGCAACACGATGGCGAGCACCGTGACGCCGATGATGAGCGTGACGGGAAAGCCCACCGAAAACACGGAAAGCTGCTGGGCGGCGCGGTTGAGGATGCCCATGGCCAGGTTGATGGTCAGCAGCGCGCAGATCAGCGGCAGCGCCAGCAGCAGGCCGGAGACGAATACGGTCTTGCCCCATTCAACGACGGCGCCCCAGCCGTTCTGGTGCAACTGGATCACGTCGATGGGCAGGGTGTCAAAGGACCGCACCAGCGCCGCCAGCACCAGGAGATGCCCGTCCAGCGCCAGGAAGGTCAGCATCGCGACGATGTTGAACATGCGCGACAGCACGGCGGTATTGGCGCCGGAGCTGGGGTCGAAGAATGATGCGAACGACAGGCCCATCTGCAGGCCCACGAATTCCCCCGCGGTCTGCACGGCCGCGAAGACGAGGCGCATGGTAAAGCCCATGGCGATGCCGATCAGCACCTGCTGCATCACCATCCAGAGGCCGGCATAGGAGCCGGGCGCCACGGGCGGCATGGGGTCCAGCGCGGGGCTGATCGCCACCGCCAGCACGAACGACAGTCCGATCTTGACCTTGACGGGAATCAGCGATTCGGAAAACAGGGGCGCCGTGCCCACGAGCGCGAGGATGCGCACGAACGGCCAGAGAAACTGGCCGATCCAGCCGTTGAGCTGCTCGAGCGTGAAAGAGAACATGGCGTGGCAACCGGTGTCCCGCGGCCGGGGCCGCTCAGGACACCAGCATGGGAATCTGGCCGATGAGTTGCCGGATGTAGTCGACCATGACGCCGATCAGCCACGGGCCCAGCAGCACCAGCACGCCACACATGGCCAGCAGCTTCGGAATGAACGACAGCGTCATTTCGTTGATCTGCGTGGCGGCCTGGAAAATGCTGATGACCAGACCGACGACCAGGGTCACGAGCAGGAGCGGACCGGCCATCGCCAGGACGACTTTCATCGCCTGGTAGGTCATGGTCATGACGGTTTCGGCAGTCATGGCGATCTCCTTGCCGCGTTACTGGTAGAAGCTCTGGGCCAGCGAGCCCATGAGCAGGTTCCAGCCGTCGGCCAGCACGAACAGCATCAGCTTGAAGGGCAGGGCCACGGTGACGGGCGGGACCATCATCATCCCGAGCGCCATCAGGACGCTCGCGACCACCAGGTCGATGATCAGGAAGGGAATAAAGATGGTGAAGCCGATCTGGAAGGCGGTCTTCAGCTCGCTGGTGATGAAGGCGGGCACCAGGATGCGCATCGGCACCTGCGAAGGATCTTCCAGCGCCGGCTGGTTGGCCAGGTTGGCGAACAGCGACAGGTCGTTCTCGCGCGTCTGGTGCAGCATGAAGGTGCGCAGCGGGCCGGCGGCGCGTTCGACCGCGGCCTCGAACTGGATCGTGCCTTCGGACAAGGGCTTGTAGGCGTCGGTGTAGATCTTGTCGAACACCGGCGACATCGTATAGAAGGTCAGGAAGAGCGACAGGCCGATCAGCACGTGGTTGGGCGGCGACATGGCCGTGCCCATGGCGCTGCGCAGGAGGCCCAGCACGATGATGATGCGCGTGAAGCCCGTCATCATCAGTAGCGCCGCCGGCAGGAACGACAGCGACGTCATCAGCAGCATGGTCTGCATGCTGAGCGAGTACGTCTGCGAGCCGTTGGCGCCCGGCGTGGCCGTCAGCGCGGGCAGCGTGGCCTGCGCCACGACGCCGGCCGGAAAGAACGCCAGCACGAGGACCGCGGCAGCGGCCAACAGGGG
>DALZRX010000258.1:0-6217 GCA_032015805.1 Achromobacter sp. | reverse complement strand
GGCTGCGGCGCGGGGTCCGACGGCTGCAGCCAGTTCACAAGCGCGCCCGCCGCCGCAAGAATCACGGCAACGACGAGGGCAGTCAGCTTGCTGCCGCCGCGAAAGGGGAATCTGCCACGCACCGCCGGAACTCCAGAGAGAAAACGAGAGCGAGTGTGCCACAGGCCCGCCCGCCGTATTGGTCGTTTTTGGGTGCGGTTACGGTGCCCGACAGCCCGCGCCTTACAGCCAGCCCGACTTGCGGAACCGCCAGTACAGCACCGAACAGACCGACGCGATCACTCCCAGCGTGATGGGGTAGCCCCACGGCGACTTCAGTTCGGGCATGAATTCGAAATTCATGCCGTATATGCCGGCGATCGCGGTGGGCACGGCCAGGATGGCGGCCCAGGATGCCAGCTTGCGCGTGGTGTCGTTCTGCGCGGCCTGGCCGATCATCAGGCTGGCTTCGAACGCGAACGCCAGCGACTCGCGCAGCGAATTGAAGAGTTCATCCACCCGCAGCACGCGATCGGCCACTTCGCCGAAGTACGGGCGGGCGTGCTCGTCGACCGCGGACATCTCGACCCGTGCCAGACGGCGGCAGATCTCGGCCAGCGGCGACACCACGGTATGGATGCGCAAGAGGTCCCGGCGCTGCCGGTACAGCCTGCGGATGTCCGAATCCTTGGCGCCGCGGATCAGCAGCTTCTGCTCGGCGCCTTCCACGACGCTTTCGATCTTGACCGCCGCCGCCACGTAGCGGTCCACCAGCCAGTCCAGCAGTTCGGAGGCCACGTAGTCGCTGCCGCGCTTGAGCAGATCGGGCGAGGCCTCCAGCCTTTCGCGCAGCGGGCTGTGCCCGGCGGTGGCGCCGCGCCGCACCGTGACCAGGAAGCCGTCGCCGATCAGGAACTGCGTCTCGCCGAAGATGGGGCGTTCGGCCTCGACCTCGACCGTCGCGGCGACGATGAGGATCATGTTGCCGTAGTCGATGATCTTGGGACGCCGGTGGGTCTCCAGCATCTCTTCCTGGTTCTTGTCGCAGGCGCCCAGCTCGCGCGACACCTTGGCAAGCGTCTCGGGACTGGGATTGCGCAAGCCGATCCACAACATGCTCTGACCCTGGCGCTGGGCGACGTACTGGCCGGCTTCATCGATGGGGACCTCGCGGTCCCGCCGTCCGTTCACGTAGGCGATCGACGCCACGACCTCGCCCTTGGGCGCGTCGGCGGCCTGTTCTTCAGTAGACATAGACTTCCTCGGACAAATCGATCCCTGCCGTACAGCGTGTGTTTATCGGCCGATGATAGCCCAGCGCAAGGGCGGGTCGCCGCCTCAGAAGAGGCTGCGCACCCGCTTGGCCACGTCGATGCGCGGCGCCTGCGGCTCGCGCGGCTCGGCCCGTCCGGGCGGCAGGGCCGCCAGCTTGGGCAAATGATCGAACAGCGGCAGCATGGCGTTGGTGATGAACCGCGTGCGCGATCCATATACATGCCGGTCGCCCATGCCCGTCTGCTGGTGCACGTAGAAGCGCTGCGGCACGACGAGTTGCAGCCGTTCCTTGGCCCGGGTCATGGCCACGTACAGCAGGCGGCGTTCTTCTTCGATCTCTTCGGCGGTGCCCGTGCTCATGTCGGAGGGGATGCAGCCGTCCACGACGTTCAGCACATACACCGCCTTCCACTCCTGCCCCTTCGCGGAATGGATCGTGGACAGGATCATGTAGTCCTCGTCGCGCAGCGGCGCGCCGGACTCGTCGCTGGTGGCGTCGGGCGGGTCCAGCGTCAGTTCGGTCAGGAAGCGCTCGCGCGACGGATAGCCCGAGGCGATGCGCACGAGCTGATCCAGGTCGGTCTTGCGCACGCGCGCATCGTCGTACAGCCGCTCGAGCTGGCCGCTGTACCAGCGCAGTGCCAGGTCCACATCGGCCGGCCATTTCAGCGTGGGGTCGCACAGCGCCGCGTACGTGTCGGCGAAGGCGCCCCACTCCTCCTGCGCCGCCGCGCCCGGCTTGAACTCGCGCAGCGTGCGCATGGGTTCGGCGGACGCGGACATGGCGTCCATCAGCTTGCCGGCCGTGGCCGGACCGATACCCGGCATCAGTTGCGCGACCCGGAAACCGGCCATGCGCCCGCGCGGGTTTTCGGCCCATCGCAGGATCGACAGCAGGTCCTTCACGTGCGCGGCTTCCAGGAAGCGCAGCCCGCCGAACTTGACGAAGGGGATGTTGCGGCGGGTCAGTTCCAGTTCCAGCGAGGCGCTGTGGCTTGCCGTGCGAAAGAGCGCCGCCTGCGACTTGAGCGTCGCCCCGCCCTCGCGCTGCGCCAGCACCTGGTCGGCCACCCAGCGCGCCTGACCGGCTTCGTCGCTGACCGTCACCAGTTCGGGCAACTGCGAGGACTTGCGGTCGGTCCACAGGTCCTTGGCATAGCGCTCCGTGGCCTGCGCGATCACGGCGTTGGAAGCGTTCAGAATGGGTTGCGACGACCGGTAGTTGCGATCCAGCGTGATGACGCGCGCGGGCGCCGGGAATAGGTTGGGAAAGTCCAGGATGTTGCGCACCGTGGCGGCACGGAACGAATAGATGGACTGCGCGTCGTCGCCCACCACCGTAAGGCCGCGGCCGTCGGGCTTCATCGCGAGCAGGATGGCCGATTGCAGCCGGTTCGTGTCCTGGTACTCGTCGACCAGCACGTGATCGAAGCGCGCGCCCACGTCGGCGGCGATCTCGGCGTCGGACATCATTTCCGACCAATAGAGCAGCAGGTCGTCGTAATCCAGCACCTGCTGGTCCTGCTTGGCGGCGACATACGCGCGGAACAGGTTCTTGAGCTCGTCTTCCCATTGCGCGCACCACGGGAAGGACGTCTTGAGCACCTCGCCCACGGGCGTCTGGCTGTTCACCACGCGCGAGTAGATCGCCAGGCACGTGCCCTTGAGCGGAAAGCGTGACTTGGTGGAGGACAGACCCAGTTCATGCCGCACCATGCCCATCAGGTCCTCGGCGTCGCCGCGGTCGTGGATGGTGAACGCTTCGGACAGGCCGATTCGCAGCGCGCAGTCGCGCAGCAGGCGCGCGCCGATCGCGTGGAAGGTGCCCGCCCAGGGCAGCGACGGTGCCTGCTGCGATGAGCGCAGGTTCATCACCCGCTGCAGCACCGACCCCACGCGCCGCTCCATTTCCAGCGCCGCGCGGCGCGAAAACGTCAAAAGCAGCATGCGTTGCGGGTCCGCACCGTTCAGGATCAGATGCGCCACGCGATGGGCGAGCGTATTGGTCTTGCCGGACCCCGCCCCCGCAATCACCAGCAACGCGCCGTCGTCGCCGGGCGCGCCGGCCACGCCGAATTCGGCCGCCTCACGCTGCGCGGGATTCAGGTCGGCCAGCGGGTCGGGACGCTCGGCCGGACGGCCGGCGGAGCTTTCGTTGGAGGAATGCGGGAGTTGATCTTGGTCTGGCATGTCGCGGTGCCGCAGCGCTACGGCCGCAAAAAAAGGAAGGAGCCAAGGTTGGCTCCGGGTGAACACTGTATATTTATACAGAATTTTTTGATTCTCGTCTGATTCGCCCCGGCGCCATGCCCGATTTCCCCCGCATCCTGACCGGCACCGCGTCCTGGACCGACCCGACGCTTCTGGCCTGCCGCCGCTTCTATCCCGCCGACGCCCGCAGCGCCGAGGCCCGGCTGCGCTTTTACGCGTCGCGCTTTTCGCTGGCCGAGGTCGATTCCAGTTTCTATGCGATGCCCACGCCGGACAACGCCTACCTCTGGGCCACCCGGACGCCGGACGATTTCATCTTCAACATCAAGGCCTTCCGGCTGTTCACCGGCCACCAGACGCCGCTCTCCGCCCTGCCCGCCGACATCCGGCGCGAACTGTCGGACTGGCCGGATCCGGTCATCTACCACGACCGCGTGCCCGCCGATCTGCGCGACGAACTCTGGCGGCGATACCAGCTTGCCATCGAACCGCTGCGGATGCCGGGCAAGCTGGGCGCGGTGCATTTCCAGTTTCCGCCCTGGATACGGCGCGACGCCCGCGGCAAGGCGCGCGTGGCGGACTGTGCGCGGCGGATGGAAGAACACCTGGTATCGGTGGAATTCCGCCACCGCAGTTGGTTCGAGTCCCCGGCGGCCACCGCCGACACCCTGGCTTTCGAGCGCGATCTCGGCGTGGTGCATACCGTCGTCGACGCGCCGCAAGGTTTCGAGAACACCGTGCCCGCGGTCTGGGAAAGCACGCATCCCGACCTGACGCTGCTGCGCCTGCACGGGCGCAATGCGGCCACCTGGAATGCCTCGGGTTCGGCCTCGTCGGGGCGCTTCCAGTATGAATACTCGGAAGCGGAACTGGCCGAGCTGGTCGCGCGCTTCACGCGGCTGGCCTCGCAATCCGGTCAGGCCCACGCGGTGTTCAACACCAACCACGAAGACCAGGGCATGCGCAACGCAGCGGCCTTCGCGTCCGCGATGCGGCTTCCGGGCGTGTGATGGACGTTTGACGCTTTGAGAAGGTTGGCGCTTTGAGAAGGTTGGCGCGTTGTGAACGTTTGGCGCTTTGCTTTCGAAGGTGTCAGACAGTGGCGGGGCGTCGCGCCACTTCCGCCAGACTTTCCAGCAGCACCTCGAACTTGCGCGCGATGTCGTGCTCCGGCACGCAGGCGTAGCCCAGCAGCAGCCCCGGCCGGCGCCCTTCTTCGTTGACGTAGTAGCGCGAGAGCGCGCGCGTCAGCACGCCCTTGCCGCGGGCCACCTCGACCACGCGCAGGTCGTCCATGTCTGGCGGTAGCGTCAGCACCAGATGCAGGCCGGCCATGCTGGCGTCGCGATGCAGCCAGTCCGGCCCCAGGCGCCGTTCGATCAGATTGACGAGCATGGCGCGGCGGCGGCCGTACAGCATGCGCATGCGGCGGATGTGCGCCGCGTAATGGCCTTCGGAAATGAACGTCGCCAGCGCCGCGTGCGTCATCAGATGGCCTTCGCGGTACAGCTCGGCGTGCGCCGCCTGGAACGCGGCTGTGAGCGTCTTGGGCAGCACCAGGTAGCCCACGCGCAGGCCGGGGTACAGCGTCTTGCTGAACGTGCCCATGTAGATCACCGGCGCGTCGGGCTCCAGCCCCAGCAGCGATGCGATCGGCCGGCCTGAGAAGCGGAATTCGCTGTCGTAGTCGTCTTCGATGATCCAGCTGCCGCATTGCCGCGCCACCGCCAGAAGCTGACGCCGGCGGGCCAGCGACATGACAGGCCCCAGCGGATACTGGTGCGACGGCGTGACGAAGATGAAGCGGGGCGGCGTGCCGACGGTTTCCGGCAGCCGCATGCCCTCTTCGTCCACCGGCAGGTGCACCGTGCGCAGCCCGTTGGCCTGCAGGATGGTGCGCGCGCCCCAGTAGCCCGGATCCTCGACCCAGGCGGTTTCGCCCGCCTCGCCCAGGATGCGCGTGGCCAGGTCGATGGCCTGGTGCGAGCCCTCGGTGATGATGATCTGCTCGGGATCGCAGTCGATGGATCGGGTCAGCGCCAGATGCTGCGCCAGCGCCTCGCGCAGCGCCGGCAGGCCGCCGCCATACGAATAGGTCAGCAGGTCCGGCGCGGGATTGCGCCACAGCGCGCTGAAGATGCGGCCAAACTTCTTGTGCGGGAACTCGGTCAGGTCCGGCACCCCGGGCATGAACGCGCCCCACTGGTAGGGCGAAGCCGAGACGCCATCGACGATGGCCGCGCCCCGAGGCGACAGGGCCGGACGCGACGGCGACTGCTGCGCCTGGCGCGCGCGGCGGCCGCTGGCCAGGTAGGAGTCCGGCACCGAGGCATTGACGAAGGTGCCATTGCCCTGCCGGCTGCGGGTATAGCCCTCGGCGAGCAACTGGCTGTAGACGTGTACGACGGTATTGCGGGCAATACCCAGTTCGGTCGCCAGGTCGCGCGTGGCGGGCAGACGCGAGTCCGCGGCAATGGAGCCATCCAGGATGGCTTCTCGGATGCCGCGGTACAGCCGCTTGTTCATGGGCTCGCTGGCGCCGTCGGCCAGACGCAGCAGCAGCAAGTCACCGACGATGGACCGCAATTGGTTCTACCTGAATTATCAAAGTGGTTCCCACAAGTGGGGCCATCGTAGCATTAAATAGGCGCTTTACCGCCCATCACTCTCATCGAGACCGAGATGAAGAATCAGGATCTGAATACCCGCCGTTCCCTGGCCACGCCGCGCGGCGTCGGCGTCATGTGCGACT
>DALZRX010000257.1:4241-6228 GCA_032015805.1 Achromobacter sp. | reverse complement strand
CCAGCAGGTTGCCTTCGACCTTGTCGGCCATCCATTGCAGGGTGGCGTTGTCGGCACGCTGGTTCTGGCGCGCAAGCCGCATGCCGACCCAGGCGGGCAGGCGGCCCCGCTCGATGTTGGCAATGTCGACGGCCATGCCGGCGCGGGTGAGCGCCTGCATCCAGCGGCTTTCGCGGGTGGCCTTGTCCAGCCGGGGCAAGGCGATCAACACCAGGGTGTCCGCCTCTGCCTGCTTTTCGGCCTGTTCCGCCAGCTTGGTGAGAGTGTCGGCGCCGGGCTTGCCCGGCTTGCCCGTGGGAATCTTGATTTCAAGGATGCGGCGGTCGCCAAAAAGCGACACGCTCTGGGTGGCGGCGATGACCGCGCTCCAGTCGCTGCGCGCGTCCATCACCATCGACAGGCGTTCCGTGTAGCCGGCGTTGCGCGCGGCGGCGCGCAACGCATCGACGGCCTCCGTCACCAGCAGCGGCTCGTCGCCGGAGACCGTGTACAGCGGCGCCAGCCGGTTGCCGGGCCGCTGCAGGTGTTCGGCCAGCCGATCCGCGTCCAGAGGCTGTGCCATGGGTCAGCGAACGTTGGTCGGGTCGGTGACGGACGGCGTCTGCCAGGGAGTGGGCACGCGCGGTTGTTGCGGTTCGTTCGGGTTGAACAAGGGCGCATTCTCGTCGTCGCGGCCTTCCTGCGCTGCTTCGAACGCCTTGTGCACGTCCGGCGCCGTGATGCGCCGCAGCACGCGCGACACCAGATCGCGCTGCATGGCCTTGAACAGCGTATCGATCTGGCCCTGCTTGGCCTGCACGACCTGATCGTCGTAGGGCATTTCGCGGTAGATGGACAGCGTCGTGTCCGGCACCAGCGCGCGGCCCTGGGCGTCGATCAGGCGGAACGTGTAGTTGATGCCCAGTTCGTAGGATTCGACGCGGCCCTGGGCGTTGAGCGAGACCTCACGCAGCGTGCGCGAGTCGTTGACCTGCTGCAGAATGGCCTGCGCTTCCTTGGGCGTGTCCACCAGCGTGGTGTTGGGCGAGGCCGCGCGCAGGGCGCGGCGCACATCCGCCCCAAACTGGGTGGTGTCGGGAATGCCCACGTACATCCGGTCGAACGGCATCGGGGTAACGCCGCGCAGCGCGAAACCGCAGGCGGAGAGCAGCATGAACAGCGCCAGGCAGGCGCCGCGCAGCAGCCAGGTTTGGCGGGAGACTTGCGTTTGTTGCCCGGCGAAGTACATGCTTGACCTCATCAGCCTACGACGTTGACCAGTTTGCCCGGAACCACGATGACGCGCTTGGGCGGACGGCCTTCCAGGAATCGGGTGACCTCTCCCTGGCTGGCGGCCAGCTTCTCGATGTCTTCCTTGGCAGCCTTGGCGGCCACGCGGATCGAGCCGCGCAGCTTGCCGTTGACCTGGAGCATCAGCTCGATCTCGTCGGCGATGAGGGCGGCTTCGTCCACGTGCGGCCAGGGCGCGTCGAGCAGGTCGCCGAGTTCCTTGGCGTAGCCCAGGTCCTGCCACAAGTGCCAGGTGACGTGCGGCACGACCGGGTACAGCACGCGCAACAGGACGCCGACCGTTTCGGCATAAGCCGCATCGGCATCAGCGCCTTCCGGCAGCTTGGCGTCGTCGATGGC
This sequence comes from Achromobacter sp., assembly GCA_032015805.1. Classification (GTDB taxonomy): domain Bacteria; phylum Pseudomonadota; class Gammaproteobacteria; order Burkholderiales; family Burkholderiaceae_B; genus Achromobacter. The sequence continues at coordinate 4,599 of DALZRX010000257.1, read as the reverse complement.
GTTCAGCATCTTCATGCAGGCGGACACGACGGTGTTGTACTGGATGCGCTGGTAATCGTAGTCGGCCTGCTTGAGCAGCCCGTAGACCTCGCGGCGCAGGTCCTTGACGGCGGCGGGCGCCTGCGTCCAGTCCGTGCCGTGGGCCAGGCCGCGCGCCACGGCCTCGCGGCGTGCGTAGCTGATGGACCAGAGACGGCGCAGGAAGCGGTTGGAGCCTTCGACACCGGAATCGGACCATTCGAGGGTCTGCTCGGGCGGGCTGGCGAACATGACGAACAGGCGGGCCGTGTCGGCGCCCAGCGTGTCGATCAGCGATTGCGGATCGACGCCGGTGTTCTTGGACTTGGACATCGTGCCC
>DALZRX010000257.1:0-4231 GCA_032015805.1 Achromobacter sp. | reverse complement strand
CTCGTCGAAGTTGAGCAGGCCCATGTCGCGCATGACCTTGGTCCAGAAGCGCGCATACAGCAGGTGCAGCACGGCGTGCTCGATGCCGCCGATGTACTGGTCCATCGGCATCCAGTAGTCATTGCGCTGGTCGACCATGGCATTGTCGTTGCCGGGCGAGGTGTAGCGCATGAAGTACCAGGACGAGTCCACGAACGTGTCCATCGTGTCCGTCTCGCGGCGCGCGGGCTTGCCGCACTTGGGGCAGGCGCAGGACAGGAAGGCTTCGTTCTTGGCCAGCGGGTTGCCGCTGCCGTCGGGGATGAGGTCGTCGGGCAGGACCACGGGCAGGTCCTTTTCCGGGACCGGCACCGGGCCGCAGTCGGCGCAGTGGATGATGGGGATCGGGGTGCCCCAGTAGCGCTGGCGAGAGATGCCCCAGTCGCGCAGGCGCCAGGTGGTCTGTTTTTCGCCGAGGCCTTTTTCGCCCAGGTCCGCCGCGATGGCGTCCACGGCTTCCTTGTAGGAGAGGCCGTCGTACTTGCCGGAATTGATGGTGCGGCCCGACTGCTTGTCGCCGTACCATTCCTGCCAGGCGTCGGTGGAGTATTCCTTGCCGGCCACGCCCACGACCTGCACGATGGGCAGGCCGTATTTCTTGGCAAAGGCGAAGTCGCGTTCGTCGTGCGACGGCACGCCCATGACGGCGCCGTCGCCGTAGGTCATGAGCACGTAGTTGCCGACCCAGACCTCGACCTGGGCGCCCGTGATCGGGTGCGTGACGAACAGGCCCGTGGGCATGCCTTCTTTTTCGCGCGTGGCCATTTCGGCCTCGGTCGTGCCGCCCAGCTTGCATTGCTCGATGAACGCGGAAAGCTGCGGATTGGCGGCCGCGGCGTGCGTGGCGAGGGGGTGCTCAGGGGCGACGGCGCAGAAGGTCACGCCCATGATCGTGTCGGCGCGGGTCGTGAAGACGTACAGCTTGCCGTCCTGGATCAACTGGCCGTCCTGGCCGGCGATCTGGTGCGGGAAGGCAAAGCGCAGGCCCTCGGACTTGCCGATCCAGTTTTCCTGCATCAGGCGCACGCGTTCAGGCCAGCCGGGCAGGTCGTTCTGGACGGCGCCCAGCAGTTCGTCGGCGTAATCGGTGATGCGCAGGTAGTAGCCCGGGATCTCGCGCTTTTCAACGAGCGCGCCCGAACGCCAGCCGCGGCCGTCGATGACCTGTTCGTTGGCCAGCACGGTCTGGTCCACCGGGTCCCAGTTGACGACCTGGGTCTTGCGGTAGGCCACGCCCTTTTCGAGCATCTTGAGGAACAACCACTGGTTCCACTTGTAGTACTGCGGATCGCAGGCGCACATTTCGCGCGTCCAGTCGATCGCCAGGCCCATCGCCTTCATCTGCTTCTTCATGTAGGCGATGTTGTCGTAGGTCCACTTGGCGGGCGGCACCTTGGACTTGATGGCGGCGTTTTCCGCCGGCATGCCGAAAGCGTCCCAGCCCATGGGCATCAGGACGTTGTAGCCGCGCATGCGTAGCTGGCGGGCCATCATGTCGTTGATGGTGTAGTTACGCACGTGGCCCATGTGCAGCTTGCCGCTGGGGTAGGGCAGCATGGAGCAGGCGTAGAACTTGGGCTTTTCGGAGCCATCCGCGTTCTTCGCGTGTTCGTGGACCAGATAGACGTCGCGGGCCTGCCAGTCTTGTTGGGCGGCCGCTTCGACGGTAGTGGGGAGGTAGCGTTCCTGCATGGGCTCGTGCGCGGTGGCAAAAAAGGGGTGAGCCGCCCCATCGCGCCGGGGCGCGGTGGCGGTCAAAACCCCTGATTATAGGAGGTGCTAGGCGCCGGCAGGGCGCGAGGGCGTTTCCGGGATGCGCGCGCTTGGCGCGAGGGCACCGTAAGCCAGGGTCAGGGCCGCCAGGACGGCGCCTGCCGTCACCACGGCGGTCCAGCCGAAATGGGCGTACAGCCAGGACGATACCAGCGAACCCGACGCGCCGCCGATGAAATAGCAGGTGACATATCCTGCGGTCAGGCGGCTGCGCGCCTCGGGCCGCAGGCGGTAGATGGAGCTGGTGTTGGTGACGTGCACGCCCTGGATCGCGAGGTCCTGCACGAGGATGCCTGCCAGCAGGGCTACGACGGACACCTGGCCAAAGGCCATCAGTCCCCAGGAACCCAGCAGCAGCAGCAGGCCCACGCGCGTGGCGAGATTGCCCAGCCCCCGGTCCGCCAGGCGGCCGAAGCGGTTGGCGGCATAGGCGCCGGCGGCGCCCGCCAGCCCGAACAGGCCGATGGTGGTGTTGCTGTATTCATAGGGAGGGCCCGCCAGCAGAAAGGTCAGCGGGGTCCACAGCATGCTGAAGGCGGCGAACAACAGCCCGCCGATCAGCGACCGGGCGCGGAAGAGCGGTTCCTCGACGAACATGCGCAGAATGGACCCGAGCAGGCGTGGATAGCTCATCGTCGTGGGGCTCTGGTAGCGGGGCAGCACACGCCACAGCACGGCGGACATGCACAGCATCAGGATGGCGGCGACCCAATACACCGTGCGCCAGCTCCCCACGTCGGCCAGCGCGCCGGCCGCAGTGCGGGCCAGCAGGATGCCCAGCAGCAGTCCGCTCATGACCGTTCCGACGGCCTTGCCACGCTCATGTGGCGCCGCCAGCGTAGCGGCGAAGGGGACCAGGATCTGGGCCACGACCGACAGCATGCCGGTCAGGGCGGTGCCCAGGATGAGCATCGAGATACTGGTGGAGAAGGCCGAAATCAGGAGGCCACCCGCCGACAGCAGGTTCATCAGGACGATCAACGAGCGGCGCTCGAACATGTCGCCCAGCGGCACCAGCAGCATCAGCCCCACCGCATAGCTGAGCTGCGCGGTGGTGACGATCGTTCCGGCGGCGGCGTTGGATATCGAGAACTGCTGGCCAATGGTGTGCAGCAGGGGCTGCGCGTAATAGTTGCTGGCGACGGCCAGGCCGGTCGCCACCGACATCAGCAATATGATGGGCGCGGTGAGCGTGGGCGTGGATTGCGGCGTTGAAGTCACTGATCTGAGGCGAAGTGGATATTGAAGGGGAGGCGGGAGGGGACGCGGTGCGGCTCAGGCGCCGACGCTGCCCGGCGTGTCCTGGTCCTGTTTGAGCAGCAGCTTTTTCAGCAGGTTTGCCAGTTGGCGGCGTTCGGCCGCCGACAGGGGCTCCAGCAAGTCATTCAGGTCGTTCAGGTAGTCCTTGAGAAGCACCTTGATGACGCGCAGCCCCTCGGCGGTAAGCGACACGATCACGCCGCGCCTGTCGTCGGGATTCGGATTGCGCACCAGCAGCCCGGCCTGTTCCAGCCGATCGAGCCGGTTTGTCATGGCGCCGGAGGTGAGCAGCAGCGCCTGCACGAGCTTCTGGGGATTCATCGCATGCGGGGCGCCGGTGCGGTAAAGCGTGGCGAGCACGTCGAATTCGCCCTGGTGCAGGTTGTACTGGCGAAAGGTGCGATTGACGTTGCGGGCCGCGAACGCGTTCAGGCGGAACAGGCGAGCGACCACCGACATGGCGGCAAAGTCTTGCGCGGGGCACTCCTTCGTCCACTGCGAGAGCACGAGATCGACAAGGTCATTCATGGCTGATGTCCAATGCTTCAATGTGAAGTATCTTCACGTAAAGACAAAATTCTATCAGCGTGGCGCGTGCGGCGCAAAGCAGGGGCCGCAAAATAAAGAAGGGCCCGCCTCTTGCGAGGCGGGCCCTTCCCGGCTTGACCGGATACTGCGCGTAATGAAATTACTGCGCGGCGTCCTTCAGCTTCTTGAGCGGGCGAACCTTCACCTTGACCGAAGCCGGCTTGGCGGGGAACCAGCGCTCTTCACCCGTGAACGGATCCTTGCCGAAGCGCTTGGCCTTGGCGGGAACCTTTTGCACGGCGACCTTGAACAGACCGGGCAGCGTGAATTCGCCGGCGCCCTTCTTGTCCACGGAACCCAGCACCGAGGTTTCCAGGCTGGTCAGGACGGCCTTGACCGACTTGGCTTCAACGCCGGATTGCTCAACGATGTAGGCGATGAGCTGGGTCTTGTTCATCGCGGCCTTGATGGCCTTGGGGGCAGCAGCGACCTTCTTGGCGGGGACGGCCTTCTTGGCTGCCGGCTTCACGGCGGGCTTGGCGGCAGTTGCCTTCTTTGCGGGCGCCTTGACGGCGGTCTTGGTGACTTTCTTGGCAGGAGCTTTAGCTTTCGTGGCCATGGTCAAAATCCG
>DALZRX010000256.1:0-6230 GCA_032015805.1 Achromobacter sp. | reverse complement strand
GGCGATCTCGATGGCGGGCTCGAACAATTGCTCGAACGGCAGCTTGCCCAGCTTTTCGTGCAGCGCGGCCCAGCCGGCCACCACGCCGGGAACCGTGACGGCGTCCCAGCCGCGCTTGGGCTGGATGGCCAGGCCGTTGGCGTCGGTGCCGTACTTGCGCTTGAAGTATTCGGTGTTCCAGGCGGCGGGCGCGACGCCCGACGAGTTCAGGCCGTGCAGTTCCTTGCCGTCCCAGACGATCGCGAAGCAGTCGCCGCCCAGGCCGCACGACACCGGTTCGACCAGGACGATCGTGGCCGCGGCCGCGATGGCGGCGTCCACGGCGTTGCCGCCCTTGAGCAGCATGCGCAGCCCCGCCTGGGCTGCCAGCGGGTGCGACGTGGAGACCACGTTGCGGGCAAACAGCGGGATGCGAACGGAAGGATACGGGTTAACCCAGTCGAAGGTTTTCATGTGGCGGGTCTCATGACAGTCATAACAGTTAAGCGGGCGAAGTTACTCTCGTGCTTTAATTAAATCAATTTGATTTTTTGTTCCGTCATAAAAGAATTTTTTATGAGTACGATTCGGTTCCTGCGCACGTTTCTGGCGGTCGCGCACCACGGTTCCTTCTCGGAAGCCGCCGAGCAGGTCGCCCTCACGCAGGCGGCCGTGAGCTTTCAGATGCGCTCTCTTGAGGCCGAGCTGGGTCGCGAACTTTTCGACCGCAGCGGGCGGCTGGCCATCCTGAACGCGGCCGGTCGCGAATTGCTCCCCGAAATCAAGCACTTGCTGGATTTATACGACAGACTGAGGCGGCCGAGCACGGCGCCCGGCGAATTGGCCGGATCGGTGTCGGTCGGCAGCATCGTGTCCTGCATGGGCACGCTGTCCAAGGTCATCTCGGGCCTGAAGAAGGCGCATCCCAAGCTGGACGTGCGGATCCTGTCGGGCAAGGCCAGCGAGCTGGCAGGCAAGGTGGAGGACGGCGAACTGGACGCCGCGTTCCTGGTCGAGGCCGGCCGCAAGATGGCCAGCACGCGCTGGACGCCGCTCTATCAAGAACAGATGGTGGTGCTCGCCCCGCGCTCGGCGGCTGGGGCAGACGCCCGCGCCGTGCTGGCGGGCAATCCCTTCCTGCGCTTTGACCGCACCCAGCGCACCGGGCTGCAGATCGACCGGCTGCTCAGGCGCATGGCGGTCCCGGTCAATGACTATCTGGAACTGAACGCCATCGAGACGCTGGTGGAACTGGTGCGGCAGGAGGTCGGCGTGACCCTGTTGCCGCTCATCAATGGCTCGAACTGGCAGCACAGCCCCGAACTGCGGATCCTGCCTCTGCCGGCCGACCTGGGCCCCCTGTCGCGCTCCATCGGCATGCTCGAGCGGCGCGAGCATGCCCGCCAGGGCATCACGGCGGCGATCTGCGAGGCGTGCGCGCAAGCTTTCCGCGCACGCGAACCGCAGACCGCCGCCTGAGACTTACTCGGCCATCGCCGGATCGGTCATGGACGCCTTGCCCGTCTCGACGCGGCCGGCAAAGCGGCGCACCCACGACGGATCCTCGGCCAGGCGCACCGTGAAGTCGTACCAGGCGTGGCTACCCGCCAGCGCCCAGTGCTGCTCGACCTGACTGCCCGCCGGCACCGTGAACGTCCAGCGCTCATGGTTGGCGTAATAGGCATTGGGCGTGACTTCAAACGTGCAAGCCGTCTTGCCGGCGTTGATGAAGCTGACGTAGACGTCACCGTTGGCGATGTCGTAGCAGACCCGGATTTCGGCATCCTGCTGCGCCGTGCGGTCGTGCGCCAGGTCGCCCACGAAGTGGCGATGCCAGCCGTTCGGGCCCAACACCCACAGGTCGTACTTGCCGCCGTCGGCCGCCGTGTCCCAACTGCCTTCCAGTTGCTTGTCCGGCTCCACCGTGTAGCGACGCGGCACGCGATCAAGATGCAGGCGGTCGTAGACGTGGAACACCGCGGCCTGCTTGCCCGTGTTGGAGAACACCAGCCACATGTTGCCGGTTCCGGGTTGGCTGCGGCCGCTGGTGTGCAGCTCGTACGGCAAGGCGCAGGAATTGCGGATGCCCTTTTCCTGGATGCCTTTGGCCTGCGTGGACGGGTCCGGTAGTGGCACGGCGGTCAGCGCCTGCTGCGCGGCGCGTTCCTGGTCCGCCTTCGAGCGGGTCAGGATATCCAGGCCCGGCAGCTTCTCGTCGTTCGGCGTCGCGAAGTTGAAGGCCGAGGTCAGGTCGCCCAGCACGGCGCGGCGCCACGGGCTGATGTTCTCTTCCTTCACGCCGAAACGGGCTTCCAGGAAGCGCAGCACCGACGTGTGGTCGAACGCCTGGGAATTGACCCAGCCGCCGCGGCTCCACGGCGAGACCACGTACATCGGAACGCGCGGGCCGGGGCCGTAGACACGGTTGTCTTTGGGGTCCTGCAGGGACGAATGCGTGTGACGCTCCAGGTCGGTGTTGACGGTGGAGGCGCCGGCCATCGAGCCGTCTTTGTACAGCGACGGCGCGGCGGGCGGCGGCACGTGGTCGAAGTAGCCGTCGTTTTCGTCGAAGTTGATGAGCAGGACGGTCTTGCTCCAGACGTCCGGGTTGGCCGTCAGCGCGTCCAGCGTTTCCTGGATGTACCAAGCGCCCTGCACGGGGCTGGACGGGCCAGGATGCTCGGAGTACGTTGCCGGCGCTACGATCCACGACACCTGCGGCAGCGTGCCGTTCACCGCGTCGTCGCGCAGGGCCTGCAGAAAGCCGCCGTCCGGCATGGTGTTGGCCGTGCCCTTGTACAGCGGGTTGGTCGCGTCCATGCTTGGCGTCCAGGCAGGGTAAGGCGCGCCGTTGCTGCCGTTGCCCGCCAGTTCGTTGGCGCGGCGGTACTGCTGAAATCCCGCCAGCGGGTTGTCGCCAAAGTTCTCAGGCAGGTTCTGGTAGACCTTCCACGTGACGCCGTTTTCCACCAGACGTTCGGGATACGTCTTCCAGGTCCAGCCCTCGTTCGAGGCGCCCAGGCTGTCCCACTGGTTGCGCGTCGAGGGGCCATTGCCCTGCGCCAACGGATCGTTGGTGCCGGTCCAGTGGAACAGGCGATTGGTGTTGGTGCCGCCGTGGGTGGAACAGTGATAGGCATCGCACAGCGTGAAGGCATTGGCCAGCGCGAACTGGAATTCCACTTCCTTTTCACGGTAGTAGCCCATCGACTGGTTCTGCTTGTAGCGCGGCCATTGGTACATGCGGCCGTCGTCCCAAGCCATCTGGGCATCGACGTAGTCGTGCGGCGTGCCGGCCACACGCTGGGCGTTGCCCTGCGTGCTGTCCAGGTGGTACGGCAGCACGACACGCGTGCCGTTGGTCTGCTCCCAGACCGAGCGGTTCTCCGGCAGCGGGATGGTGATGCGGTCGCCAAAGCCGCGCACGCCCTTGAACGTGCCGAAGTACATGTCGAACGAGCGGTTCTCCTGCATCAGGATGACCACGTGCTCGACGTCGTTGATGGTGCCGGTGCGGTTGTTGGCCGGAATGGCCAGCGCGCGGCGAATGGCCGGCGGGAACATCGACAGCGCGGTCAGCCCCGCGGTTGAGGCGGCCGCGTTGCGCAGGAACCGGCGCTTGCCGGCGTGGATCGTGTCTTTTTCGGACTTCACGGATTCTTTTCCTATGGGTCTATACAAAGGGCCCGAGGGGCTAGCCTCAAGGCGCGCAGCGCAGTTCGGGCTTGGCGGGCGGCGTGGGCGTCTCGGGCTGGGTGGGGGTGCCCGGATCGGTGGGGGTGCCCGCGTCGTCATCGTCATCGCCGCCGCCGCAGGCGGCCAGGGTGGCGGTCAGCATCAGCACCGCGCCGGCGCGCAGGAAACCGCGCAAAATCATGGACTTGCTCATGGGGTATCTATCCTGGGGACATCAGGGAAACAGTTCGGAAACGGACTTGCCGGACATGGCGATGGACTTCACTTCTTCCTCGGTCAACTCGCGCGACCAGAACGCCAGGTCATCGAAAACCATCGTGTACGGGCCCTTGGTGCCGGCGCAGCAGATGCCGTAGGTGCCCTTGCCGTCTTCGTTCAGGCCGATATGCGGGCCGAAGACGCCCGCGATCTGCGCGAGGTTGACGGTGCCCGTGGCCTTGTTGAGCCGCGTGAAGCCCAGTTCGCTGTCGTAGCGGTAGGCGACCATGGTCTTGGTCGTCTTGTTGACGGACATGGCGATGTAGACGGGCTTGTTGGCGGTGAACTTGACGCCTTCGATGTCGACGCGCGAACCGCCGGCGAGGTTGAAGCGCAATTCGGGGCCGGCCCACTGGGCAATGGTGATGCCGGGGTTGGCGCCGGAGTTGTAGTCTTTGTTGCCCAGGATTGACCGGTCGTTGGCGGTGCCGTCGGACTGATACCAGAAGCCGATGGTGAACGCCTGCACGCTGTCCATGAGGCCTGCGGGGTAGTCGAGCTTGAAGGCGCCCAGGGCAGCCGCGCTGCGTTCATTGCGCAAGCTCTTGCCATACATGCCGGGATCGGCGTAGGCGGGGGCCTGCACGCCGTCATACGGCGTGATCGCGCCGCCGCCCGCTGCCTTGTCGGCTACGTCGCCTTCGAAGGGGAAGAACATGGTGAGGCCGGTGCGCAAGGAGGGCAGCAGCAAGATGGGTTTGGCGTAGACGACCGAAGCGCGGGCGGCGCTGACGGCGTGGCCGGCGGAGACGCTGTAGGCCAGTTCATGCACGCCTTCGACATCGAAGGTGAAGCCGGTGTCGACGTATTCCGTGGCGGTGCCGGGCAGGCGCGCGACCTCTTTGCCGTCGCGGCTGACGACGATGTCGCCAACCGGTTCTCCGACGCGCACCCAGCTGACCGTCACGCTCTTGTTGTCCATGGAGGTGCGGGTGGCGACGCGGCGCAGTGCCAGCGGCTCGGAAAGCGCGGTGCCGGCCATGTCGTAGGCGGCGGCTTGGGGCAATGCGGCCAGGTGCGAGAGGACGGTGGGCGCGACGTCGGCGGCGCTGGGCAGCGCATACCAATTGGTGTCCCATATGCCGTCGAAGGAGGCGTCGTCGGCGCTGCCGCCGAGCAGGACCGGTTGATTGGCGGCGAGCAGGATGGTCTTGTTGGAGGAGAACGGCAGGCCTCCGCTGCCGCCTGTCTTGTCCAGGCCGTGGCGGGACGCGACGACCATGAGCCAGTTTTCGTTGGGATGCGCGGCGCGGCGGTCGGCCAGTTGCTTGGCCAGCACGCCGACGGCTGCATCGGTCTGGCGGATGACTGCCTCGTAGGTGGTGCCAAAGCCGTTTTCGGCGGCGACGCGTTCGGGTGCGCCGAATTGGGCGACGACGACGTCGTAGCCTTCGGCGATGCGGTCGCGGGCTTGGGAGGCGACGCAGTCGTCCTGGCCGGCGCAGTCGGTCAGCGTTTGCACATAGCCGGCGTCGCGGTCGGTGCCGAGCAGGCTGGCCAGGACGGGCGAGTTGAAGGCGCCGGCCGTGCGGGCATCGGGTTGGGCGGTCTTGATGCGCTGGAACAGGCTGGGGGCCTTCATGCCCTGGCCCTGCGCATTGGAGCGCACGCCATGCACGTCGGCCCATTGGCCGGTCAGCAGGGTGGCCCAGCCGGGCGCGGCGAGCGTGGGCTGCTGGGTGACCGTGCCCGTCACCCCGCCGGTCCAGGCGCGCGTGGCCGTGAGCTGGCTCAGGTTGGGGAGTGTGTCGTCGGCCACGCCGCGACGCAACGCATCGTAGGTCAGACCGTCCACGCCGACGAACAGCACCTTGTCGACGCTTGCCTCGCCGGGCGCCGTCACCGGCGGCTGAGTCGGCGGCGTCACGGGCGCCTCGTCATCGTCGTCATCGCCGCCTCCACAGCCAGCCAACGCGCTGGTGGCCAACAACATGGCGCACCATCTTCTCCAGTTCAATGTCTGCATTGCTTCTCTTCTCGTTTTCATGAAGGGGGTCTTACGCTGGCCGACATGGTGGCGGCCGAAGGTGAAAGACCCGTGAAATAAAGACGAGAAACGTTGATCGTGGGATCAGGATTCTTTTGCGCAGGCGGCGGCAGGGGTTGATGCACGGCTGTCATGAAACGCCGCTATAGTCGGCCGCGTCGTGTTGTCCGCCCTTGACTGCCATGCCCCTCTCCCTGCGCCTGCCCCTGCCCTCCGCGCCCGCCGCGCTGCGCGTTCTTGCCGTGCTGGCCTTTGCCGCAGGCGTGGGCGTGTGGGCGTCCATCCTGCTGGCGCCGCAACCCGGTCCCCT
>DALZRX010000255.1:0-6237 GCA_032015805.1 Achromobacter sp. | reverse complement strand
CCAGCGCGGCGTTCTGCTGGGTCGTCTGGTCGAGCTGGTTGATGGCGTCGCCGACCTGCGAGATGCCTTGTCCCTGCTCGTGGGCGGCCGCGCCGATCTCGGCGATCAGATCGGCAACGCGGCGCACCTGCGTCACGATGTCGTTCATGGTGCTGCCGGCCTCGCCGACCAGGCTGGAGCCTGCTTCGACATTACCGACGCTGTCGCTGATCAGTTGCTTGATTTCCTTGGCGGCGCCGGCGCTGCGCTGGGCGAGGGCGCGCACTTCGCTCGCCACGACGGCAAATCCCCGGCCCTGCTCGCCCGCGCGGGCGGCTTCGACGGCGGCATTCAACGCGAGAATGTTGGTCTGGAATGCGATGGAGTCGATGACGGCGATGATGTCGACGATCTTGCGCGAGCTGGCGGAGATCGCGTCCATCGTGTTCACCACGTTGCCGACAACCTTGCCGCCGCGCGCAGCGGCGTCGCTGGCCGAGCCGGCCAGGCTGGCCGCCATCTGCACCGACTCCAGGTTCTGCTTCACCGCCGAGTTCATCTCTTCCATCGACGCCGCGGTCTCTTCGACGTTGGCGGCCTGTTCTTCGGTGCGCTGGCTCAGGTCGGTGTTGCCGGACGAGATCTGCGTGGCGCCCGTGGCGATCGACTCGCTGGACTGGCGCACCTGGCTCACCAGTTGCGCGAGGTTGGCGCGCATGGCGTCCATGTTGGCCAGCACGCTGGTCTGGTCGCCTTCGCGGCGCTGCACGCGCACGGCCAGGTTGCCCTTCGCGACTTCCTGGGCGATCTGGGCCGCATAGGCCGGCTCGCCACCCAGGCGGCGCATGACGGAACGCACGAGGCCCAGCCCCAGCACACTGCCGATCAGCGCGCACAGCACGATCAGCGCGGTCAGCGTCCAGAACGTGCGTTCGACGGCCGCGGCGGCGTCTTCGGTGTCGAGCCGGGCCAGTTCTTCCTGGCGCTTGGCGGCCTCCATCAGGATGTTGCGCGCGGCGACGTGCAGCTCTGCCGAGTCCTTGTGCAGCACGGCCATCGCGGTGGGGTCGTTGCGATCGGCCAGCCCCTTCACGTCGTTCACCGCCGCCTTGTAGCGGGTCCAGGTGTCGGCAAGTTTGCCGCCCAGGGCGCGCAGCGTGGGGTCCTGTTCCTGCTGCAGACGGTCACGCGCCTGCAACACGGATTTTTCGGATTCCTCATTCAGGCGCAGTTCGTTCTGGCGGCCTTGCGGATCGGTGTTCCAGATATAGACATACATGCGGCGAAAGTGCGTGGCGCCTTGGCGGGCGGCATCCACGACAACGCGCAGCGGCATGACGGTTTCGGTGTACATGGCGCGCTGCTTCAGGCTGATGCTCCAGAGCTGCTGCATGGCAATGGCGCCAACCGCAACCAGCATCACGATGAAGAAGAGCACCAGCGCGGTCAGGCTGCTCCGGAGGGAAAGATTTCTGAGTTTGGACATGATGGGCACGCGACGGGGGCGCGGAATGCGCCCTCCACCCGGGCACTACAGCACATCATGTTGCGGTGCAATACGGGGAACTACGGCGTAAAAGCCCCCCATTGGCCATTGAAGTGGGCCGGCGTTCCGATATGCGGGATTTCGCGGGCGGAGATCCCGGCCAGGCCGCTTTGCAGCGGACCCGGCGAACCGGCGTTAGGCCGCCAATTGCACGTGTTCGATGCGATCGCGCCCGTTGTTCTTGGCCTGGTACAACTGCTGATCCACCGCCTTGATGAAGCTGTCCCGCGTCGTCTGCGCATCGGGGATCACCGTGCCCGCGCCGACGCTGACCGTGACCCGCCTGCCGTGCGGCGACAGCGCATGCACGATGGACTTCTTCTGAAGCTGCCGCTGGCAGCGTTGCGCGACTTTCCGGGCGACATCGTCGTCGGCGCCGGGCAGCAGCACAACGAACTCTTCACCGCCGTAGCGCGCCACAAGGTCGCGCGGGCCATCCAGCGCCAGACTCAGCGTCTGGGCGATCTCGATCAGGCATTTGTCGCCCTGGGTGTGACCATACAGATCGTTGTACTGCTTGAAGAAGTCCACATCGAACAACAGGACGGACAGCGGCTGGCGTTCGTTGCGCGCACGCTCCCACTCCAGTTCGAAACTGCTGTCGAAGCGACGCCGGTTGGCAATGTTCGTCAACCCGTCCTTGAAGGACAGCACTTCAAGCTCTTTCTGCAGGCTGAGCAGTTTTTCTTCGGTTTTCTTGCGCTCGGTGATGTCGAACATGAAGCCGACCAAGGCCTCGGGTTCACCGCTGCCATTTCGCACGACGTGAACCACGTCGCGGATCCACACATAGCCGTTGTCTTTGGTGAGCGCGCGGTAGTCCGCCTCGTGGTCAACGCCGGCCTGGGATTGCGAGACACAGTAGTTGACGACGTACTCGCGATCCTCGGGGTGCATGCGCATCGCCCAGTCCTCGACGGTGACCCAACTGTCAGCACTCCAGCCCAGTAGCGGCTCGATCTGGGGACCGATGTAGGCAAACTTCATCGTGGCCCAATCGATCTTCCAGGGAATCGCCTTGGTCGATTCCAGCAACGTCCTGTACACCGCGTTGTCGTTGAGAAGCGTACTGTCGTCGGCCATGCTCAATCCTTCGTGGACTCGAATGAAGCGGCCACTTTAGCTGAACCCGGTTGCCATGCGCATGTCATCCTTGAAGCCACGCGCCGCCCCATCACCGAAATCCAAGACATTGACATATCGGGAAATTCCGATATGATGCGCCCATGGACTTACTTGAAATATTCAAAGCCCTCTCGAACCGTACCCGTCTGGACATCCTGACGCGGTTGAAGGACCCCGAAAAGAACTTTCCCCCGCAAGACGAAGGGGACGTTCATACGGTGGGTGTTTGTGTAAGCAGTATCCAAGAGGGCGTTGGATTGTCGCAGTCGACCGTGTCCGACTATCTTGCAACGCTGCAAAGAGCGGGCTTGGTTGACGTCCAACGCATTGGCCAATGGACTTACTACAAGCGAAACGAAGAAGCCATCAGGACACTCGCCGATCTCGTCGGCAAAGACCTGTGATTATTTCCATCCGTTTTTTTTGTCCCTATACATCGGTATTTCCCGATATCCCGTTTTAACGATCTGAGGTTTCCATGAAAGCAATCACTCTCACGACCTTTGGCGGTCCGAACGCATTTGAACTTCGTGACGTGCCCAAGCCGGTTCCTGGCGCCGGCCAAGTGCTGGTTCGGGTTCACGCAACGTCCATCAACCCCTTGGACTTTCAGGTTCGGCGGGGAGACTACCCCGACCTGGTGCCGCTCCCGGCCATCACCGGGCACGATGTATCGGGGGTGGTCGAGGCAATCGGACCGGGCGTGACCGCCTTCGCACCGGGCGACGAGGTCTGGTACACGCCTCAGATTTTCCAAGGGGCAGGCAGTTACGCCGAATACCACGTGGCTGCCGAAAACATCATCGGAAAGAAACCCGCGTCGCTCACGCATCTGGAAGCGGCGAGCCTGAGCCTGGTGGGAGGAACCGCATGGGAAGCGCTGGTCGTGCGTGCGGGGCTGCGAGTGGGCGAGAGCGTCCTGGTGCATGGCGGCGCGGGCGGGGTAGGGCACGTGGCGATCCAGTTGGCGAAGTCCATTGGCGCAAGGGTGCTGACCACCGTGCGCACGGACAACTTCGAGTTCGCACGCAGCCTGGGCGCCGATGTCGTCATCGACTACGAACGCGAGGATTATGTCGAAGCCGTCATGCGCGAAACCGGCGGACAGGGTGTCGATGTCGTTTTCGACACCATCGGGGGCGACACGCTTTCACGCACGCCCGAAGCGCTGGCGCAGCTTGGCCGGCTCGTCACGATCGTGGATATCGCGCAACCGCAGAATCTCATTCATGCGTGGGGAAAGAACGCGAGCTATCACTTCGTATTCACACGGCAGAACCGAGGCAAGCTCGACGAACTGACCGCGCTGGTTGAACGCGGCCAGCTTCGGCCCCATGTCGGGGCGACCTATTCCTTGGCGGACATACCGCTTGCGCACGCCCGCCTTGAAAGCCGGGACAAGGGCCTGCGCGGAAAGATCGCGATCGCTGTCGTTCCGTGAGCGGATCAGAAAGCGCGGCGCCCGCCCCTCGGGGGTGGACGCCGCTGGTCCTAGAACGGCACCGCCAGCTTCAACGACCCGGAGTGGCTGGACCCGCGCGAGGCGAATTCGCCGTCGTATTGGAGGCGGAAGTCGACCTTGCCGGCGCTGGCCACCTGCAGGCCCGCACCGATGCGGCCGATGACGTTGTCGGTCGGCATGCGGGTGGTGAACTTGCCTGCGTCGCTCGATGCGCCTTGCAGACGCGAGGTGGTTTCCCAGCCATCTTCCGACAGGAACGAGACGCCCGCGTACGCAAACGGCCGCATCATCGCGCCCTGCGGCAGGTCGACGCGGCCGCCGATTTCGAGGGTTGGCGCCAAGCCCAGCACGAACTGGTCGCTGCCATCCACCTTCAGGCGCAGGGCGTCGCCCGATTCGCTGTAGCCCGGCATGCGCGAGTAGCTGGCGGTCAGGTCGGCGTACGGTTTGAGGTAGAAGTTGCCCTGGTCAAACGTGCGGGCGGCGCGCAGGCGGGCGCCGAAGCTATAGACATTGGGGGAACTCTTGGCCTCGTTGTCGAAGTTGGCGATGGCCAGATTGCGGGTCAGGTCATACGAACCATAACCGCCGCCCAGCGCGCCGGAGAACGTCCACGGGCCGGCCTGCCGCTTGAGCACGATGCCCACGTAGCCCGAATCGCCCGAGCCGCTGACGCGGCGGTCGTCGCCTCGTACATGCGTGTTCTGGTAGGCCATCGAGCCGCCCAGATACCAGTTGGGAGCCACTTCTCGCTGCCCGCCAAACTGGTAGGTCTGGCTGTCGTACGAGAAGCTCGACGAGCCTTGCGCGGCGTCCTGGTTGGTGCGGCGGGCGGTGACTTCGCCCCAGAGGCAGTTCTGCTCGCGCGTCAGCGAACCGCTGCCGGCGAAGGTGGGGCAGGACATCATGGCGTTGGAAAAGCGCGCCATGCCGAACTGCATTTGCGCGGCGGGCGCCAGCGCCACGCCCGGAGACAGGTCCGAGATCCGGTCCTGATAGGCGCGTGCACCTTGGCGCGATGCGGTGTCGAGCACCGCGTACAGGCCGGACAGCGCGGCCGCGCCGCCTTGGTCCCAGGTGCGCTGCAGATGCGTGGCGATGCCGGAGTGGTTGCGCTGGAGTTGCATGGAGCCGGCGTTGAAGTCGGCGTCCGCGACGTGGATGCGGGTGGTGTTGCCGATCTGGCGCGTTTCGTAGTCGAAGACGGGCGAATCGACGCCGGTCAGCGTGCCCGTGCGGGCACCGTTGACGGTCAGGACAGACAGTTCGCGGTTCGGCATGAGTGCGCGCGGCGCGATCATCATGCCGCCTTCCAGCGTGGCGGGACCATTGACGGTCAGCGTGTCCACGTCCATCACGTTGAAGTCCGCGCCCGCCTGCAGCACGCCCGTGGCGGTCTGCGTCAGTGAACCGATCACCGTGGTGCCGGCAAAGCGCGTGCGGGCGCTGCCCAAGGACGCGCCTTCCGTGCCGCCCAGCGCAATCAAGCCGGTGTTGGTAAGCAGATCGCCCTTGAACTGCGCACCCGCCACGTAGCTGCCGTTGTTGCCCATGGCGCCGCCGTTCAGGTCGACGGAGCCGGACACCGTGCCGTTGTTGGTCACGCCAAGTTTGGCGCCCGTTCCCAGGATGGCCGTGCCGCCATTGCCGGAGACGGACCCGGTCGCGTCGACCACCATCGTGCCGGCCTGGTTGCCGTCCACCCACACGC
The DNA here is from genome assembly GCA_032015805.1 of Achromobacter sp. Lineage (GTDB taxonomy): Bacteria > Pseudomonadota > Gammaproteobacteria > Burkholderiales > Burkholderiaceae_B > Achromobacter. The sequence goes on along the minus strand of DALZRX010000255.1, from coordinate 414 downwards.
CCGCGCCGTTGGTGGCGGTGCCGCCGCTGACCTGGCCGGCCACCGTCACGGTCGCGCCCGTATTGGCATTGGCGCTTTGCGCGAAGATGCCGAATCCGTTGGCGCCCGTTGCCGAAACGACGCCGCCTTGGCCGACGGTGACGTGGACCGTGCCGCTGTCGAGGTTGTTGCCGTAGGGGGCGACGCCGCCGCCCGCGTAGACCGATTGTCCGTCCGCAGTCAGCATCAGGCCGCCCGCGCCGTTCACGCTTTGCGCCAGGATGCCGATGGCGCCCGCGCCGGTGACGGCGACCGTGCCGTTGGCGTTGACGTTGACCGCACCGCCGGCGCCAAAGCCAGCCGAGATCATGCCCGACTGGCTGGGGGCCACGGTCAGCGTCGCGCCCGTGCCGGGCAGTCCGACGATGCCGCCGC
>DALZRX010000254.1:2873-6252 GCA_032015805.1 Achromobacter sp. | reverse complement strand
CCCGGCGACAGCGGCACGCCGCGCTCGTTCTCGGGCAGCGGCGGCGCCATGTCCGGCCGCAGCTTGGCCACGATGATCACGTACACCATGTAAAGGATGGCCAGCATGATGCCGGGGAACAGTGCGCCCGCATACAGTTGCACGACCGACACGCCCGTGGTGGCGCCGTACACGATCAGCATCACCGACGGCGGCAGCAGGATGCCCAGGCAACCGCCGGCCGTGATGGAGCCGGCCGTCAGGCGCACGCTGTAGCCCGCCTTCAGCATGGCCGGCATCGCCAGCAGGCCCATCAGCGTGACCACCGCGCCGACAATGCCCGTGGCCGTCGCGAAGATCGCGCAAGTCGCCAGCGTCGCCACCGCCAACGCGCCTGGCAGCCGCGCAAGCGCCAGGTGCATCGACCGGAAGAGCTTTTCGATCAGGTTGGCGCGTTCAACCAGATACCCCATGAACACGAAAAGCGGAATCGAGATCAGCGAGTCGTTGGTCATGGTGGCGTAGGTACGCTGCACCATCAGATCCAGCGTCTGGCCGAGAGAACGCCCGGGATCCGAACTCTGCATGTAATACGCCAGGAACGTGAACAGCACGCCCATGCCCATCAGCGTGAACGCCGTCGGAAAGCCCAGCATGATCGCCACCACGATCAGGGCCAGCATAAGCAGCCCGATATGACCGGTGGTGAGGTTGTCCCACGGCGTCAGGAACGCAATCATCAGGAGCACCAGCGCGATGCACGACAGGCCGAACCACAAAGCCTTGTGGATTTTCATCGCTGGGACTCCCCGGAGTTGACGTAACGATCGAGCTTGGCGATGTCTTCGTCCTTCACGTGCACCATCTCCTTGAGCTTGTCGACGTCCACTTCCTCGACGTCCTCTTCACGCGACGGCCAGGCGCCCTGCTTCAGGCACAGGATGCAGCGCATGACTTCGGCCACGCCTTGCAGCAGCAGGACGGCGCCGGCTGCGGGAATGAAGGCCTTGAAGGGATAGATCGGCGGGCCGTTGGCCATCAGCGAGGAATGCTCGCGGATGGCGATGGAATAACCGGCGTAATACCAGCCGGCCCACACCAGCGCGATGACGCCGGGAAAGAAGAAGACGATGAAGAGCAGCAAGTCCAGCGCGCCCTGCACGCGCGGCGGCAGAAAGCCATACAGGATGTCGCCGCGCACGTGGCCGTTCTTGGCCAGCGTATACGCACCCGCCATCATGAACAGGATGCCGTAATACATCATCTGCAGGTCGAACGCCCAGGCGCTGGGCTCGTTCAGGATGTAGCGCGCCGCGACCTCCCAGCACACGTGCAGCGTCAGCACTACGATCAACCAGGCAAAGGTCTTGCCGACGAAGGTGGAGATGCGGTCTATGAAGCGTACGATTCGGATCATCGAAGGTCCTGGAGTCGGGCCCGCTCACGCCGCCGCATACGTGCCGGCAACGCGCGTGGACCCTGGACGCATGGCGAAACGCCGCGCGCCGGCAAGGCGGCGCGCGGGTGCGGCGAGAGGAGTGCGTCAGGCCTGCTTGGTGCTGCGCGAGAAGTAGTGGTTGTAGGCCATGCGGTAATTGACCGTGGTGTCGCCGTGCCAGCGGCCGACCCGCTCCGCGAACGCCCGCTGCGAATCCAGGACCTTCTTGAACAGCGGATTCTCCGCCGACCGCTTGGCGATCATCTCGTCCCAGATCTTGAGCTGCTGCTGCAGGATCGCGTCCGGCGTCTTGTAGAACTTGACGTTGTGTTCCTTCTGCAGCTTGATGTAGTCCTGCGAATAGCGGTTCGCCGCCTTCCACGACATATCCGCGCTGGACGCCTGCGCTGCATAGCTCAGGATGTGCTTCAGGTGTTCCGGCAAGGCGTCGTATTTCGTCTTGTTGAACAGCACTTCGAACTGCTCCGCGCTCTGGTGAAAGCTTTGCAGCATGCAGATCTTGGAGACGTCCTGGAAACCCAGCGCCAGGTCGGAAGACGAGTTATTGAACTCCGCCCCGTCCAGCAGGCCCCGGTCCAGCGCCGGCACGATTTCGCCACCCGGCAGCGCGTTCACCGCCGCGCCCATCGCCGTGTACATGTCGATGGCAAGGCCCACCGTGCGGAACTTCACGCCCTTGACGTCCTCGACCTTGGTGACGGGGCGCTTGAACCAGCCGAACGGCTGCGTCGGCATCGGCCCGTACATCAACGATTGCACGTTCACGTTCATGGCCTTCTGGATCTCGACCAGCAATTCCTTGCCGCCGCCATACTCATGCCATGCGAGCAGCATGTTGGCGTCCATGCCGAACGACGGGCCCGAACCCCAGAGCGCCACGGCCGTGTTCTTGCCGTACCAGTAGGCCACCACGCCATGGCCGCCATCCAGCGTTCCCGCCGACACCGCGTCAAGCAGGTCGAACGCCTTGACCACGGCGCCCGCGGGAAGCACTTCGATCTTCAACTGGCCACCGGCCATCTCGTTGACCTTGTTCGCGTAATCGCGGGCGAATTCGTGGAAGATGTCGTTCGCGGGCCAGGTGCTCTGGAACCGGAAGGAGATGGGCGCGTTCTGCGCTTTGGTAATCGCGGGAAATCCTAGCGCCGCGACCCCTGCGGCGGCTGCGCCGGAGATGAATTTGCGGCGGCGGGGCTTTGTAACGTGTTGCATGGCTTGTTGTCTCCTGGGGTGGACTACATGGACCAGCGTGTAGTTACTACGGCTGCAAGGGTGCGGCGCGAAATGCCTGCTGCAGGCATTTCGCTGCCGACTGATGCGTCTGATGCGCAACTTTGGAGTGATTAAACCTGCCTGACAAACGACTGACAATCAGCTTTTAGTCAGGAATAACCCTAGAAGACGGACTAAGCCAAAATAGCGAACGGCCAGCAGACCGCATCCTGCGGTGTGCTGGCCTGATCGGAAACCGGGCGTGTCAAACCGCCGAAACCGCCCCCGCCTCGCCCCCGCCCTGCAACTGCGGCGGCGCCGTCACGATCGAGGTCAGCGCCGGTTCAGCCGGGCGCAGCGCAGCCAGATCCGGGCGCGGGCGCCGCAGCGTTTCCATGCCGGCAAATGCCTGCTCCATGGCCTGCGCCGCGGCCAGGACCTCGCGGTCGCCGCGAAAGCGCCCGACGATCTGCAGTCCGAACGGCATGCCCTGCGCATCGCGTCCGCAAGGCAGCGTCAGCGCCGGGTGTGTGGTCAGCGTGACGACATAGGTCAGCGCAAGCCAGCGGTAGTAGTTCTCCTGGGCAACGCCGTTGATCTTGTCCGCGTAGAGCTGCGTCCAAGGGAATGGCGAAACCGGCGTGGTAGGCGAAAGGATGAGGTCGTAATCGTCGTAGGCGCGCTGGAAGCGCTTGATCAGGCGGGTCTGCTCGGCCTGCGCCCAGGCGC
>DALZRX010000254.1:451-2863 GCA_032015805.1 Achromobacter sp. | reverse complement strand
TCTCGTAGGCGTCGCGCATGCCGGCCACGAAGGCTTCGGCGCGCAGCACGTCGAAGCACCGGTGCGCTTCACCGACATCCAGCTCGATCGGATCGCAGGCCGCAAACAGATGGCGCATGGCGGCAATCTTTTCGCGGAAGGTGGCGCGGATGCCATCGTCCACATCGCACGCACCGAAGTCTTCGGTATAGGCCACGCGCAGCGAGCCCAGGTCGGCGACGCCAGGGTTCAGGAATTGCAGCGGGTCCAGCGGATAACTGAGCGGATCGCCGGCGTGCAGGCCCGCGGAGGCGGCCATTTGCAGGCAGGCGTCGGCCACGGTGCGGCCCATCGGCCCCACCACGGAGATCGGCGTCCAGCCCAGCGGTTTGCGCACGCTGGGCACAATGCCCGGCGACGGCCGGAATCCGACGACGCCACACTTGGACGCGGGAATGCGCAGCGACCCGCCCGTGTCCGAGCCCGTGCACACCGGCAGCATGTCGCTGGCCAGCGCCGCGGCGGAACCGCCCGACGAGCCCCCCGCGTTCAGGTTCGGGTTGAAAGGATTGCCGGTGGCGCCCCACACCGTGTTGCGTGAGTTGGCGCCGGCGCCCATTTCGGGCACGTTGGTCTTGGCGGCAACGATGGCGCCGGCGCGGCGCAAACGCGCCACGAGCTCGATGTCCTCGTCGGGCACGTGACCGCGATACAGGGGCGAGCCGTAGGTGGTCAGCACGCCGGCCGTGGGTTCCAGGTCCTTCACGCCCATCGGCAGGCCGTGCAACAGGCCCAGCGCCTCGCCAGCCATCACGGCTCGCTCCGCGGCGCGCGCCTCCGCCCTCGCCCGCTCATAGGCGGTGGCGGTGACGGCGTTGATATACGGGTTCACGGCCTGGATGCGCGCAATGCAGGCTTCCAGCAGCTCCACCGGTGAAAGCTGGCGGGCGCCGATCATGCGCCGCAGTTCAACCGCCGTCAGGGATACCAGGGTGTCGTCCAATGCCATCGTTGTCTTCCTTCAATCGACCTTGATATTGGCCCGCTGCGCAACCTCGCGCATCACGGGCAGTTCCTTCTGGATCAGCGCTTCACCCTCGGCGGCGCTCGAGAATGCGGCCTCGAAGCCCTGCGCCTCCAGGCTCTTGACCACTTCCGGCGATTCGACAACGGCCTTGAGCGCCTGCTCGAGCCGGGTCTTGACGTCCGCGGGCAGGCCGCGCGGCGCGGCGACCATCAGCCACGTATCCATGGCGACCGAGGGATAGCCCTGTTCGGCGAACGTGGGCACGTCAGGCAGGAAGGCCGACCGCTTGGGGCTGGACACCGCCAGTACGCGGACCTTGCCCTGCTTGCTCTGCGGCAGCGCCGCAGCCACGGTGTCGACGGAGAACGGAATCTGGCCGCCGATCAGGTCCGTCATCGCGGGCGAACTGCCCTTGTACGGCACGTGCGTCATCTTCAGCTTGGCGGCTGCCATGAAGGCCTCGCCCACGAAATGCGCGGTGGTGCCGGTGCCGAACGACCCGTAAGGCGGCTGGTCATGCGCCGGATCCTTCACATAGGCCACGAACTCCTTCAGGTCCTTGACCGGCACCTTGGGATTAGCCAGCAGCGCCAAGCCGGTGCGGCCGACAATGCCGATGGGCTCAAAGCTCTTGACTGGGTCGTACGGCAGGTTGCTCTGGATGGCCGGGTTGACCGTGAAGGTCGTGCCGGAGCTCACCAGCAACGTGTAGCCGTCCGGGGCGGCCTTGGCGACATAGCTGGCGCCGATCACCGTCCCGGCGCCAGCGCGGTTTTCCACCACGACCGTGCGCCCCAGTTCCTGCCCCAGTTTCTGCGCCACCACGCGGCCCAGCACATCCGTGGCGCCGCCTGGCGGAAATGGGACGACCAGCGTGAGCGGACGGCTGGGATAGGCGTCCTGCGCCGCGGCGGGCGCGACGGCGCCGACAGCGCTGGCAAAAGCGAGACTGACTGCAAGAAACGAGGTTTTCATGGCGGTGCTCGAAGGAAGTGGTGGAAAGGTGGCGCGTCTGTCGGCGCCTAGTTGCTGGCCACGAGCGAACGCCCGCGGCTCAGGAATCGGTCATATTCTTCGTCGGGCACGAACAGCCCGCCCGTAGTCCACGCCAGATGCGTGGCGCGCGGCAGATGCGCGTCGAGCCCCTGCGCCCGCAGCCAGGCCTGGCCGGCATCGGTGCCGCAGAGTTGGCGCGGGCCGCTGAAGCCGGCCGCCGCGGACGGTTCGATGCGCAGCCCTTCGCTGTCCTTGAGCCGCGCCAGGTCGGCATACAGGGTGTCGTCTTCCACCGTGTATACGCCGCGCAGGTGTGCGCCCACTGCGGCATAGGCCAACTCCGATGCGGTGGGGACCGCCAGCCCGTCGGCCTCGGTCACGTTGGTCAGGCCCACGTCGTACACCGATGC
>DALZRX010000254.1:0-441 GCA_032015805.1 Achromobacter sp. | reverse complement strand
CCGATGCAGATGCTGGCGCGCCGGGCAGCTCGCCGTGGCCGGCCATCATGCGCACCAGGAAGCACGGCGATTGCACCGGCTCGGCGAAGAAGCAATGGACGTGCGGGCCGAAAAGCTGAGTCAAGCCGAAGGCGATACCGCCCGGCGCGCCGCCCACGCCGCAAGGCAGGTAAACGAAAAGCGGATGTTCGGCGTCGACACGCACGCCCGCTTCGCCCAGTTGAACGCGCAGATGGAGCGCCGCGGCGGCGTAGCCCAGGAACAGGGACGCCGACCGCTCGTCGTCCACGAAGTAGCCGCAGGGATCCGCCTCGACCTGCGCGCGTCCGGCGGCCACGGCCTTTTCGTAGTCGCCCGCGTGCTCGACGACCTCAACCCCACGCGCGCGCAGCCGCGCCTTCTTCCATTCCTTGGCATCGGCCGACATGTGCACGGCCGAGC
>DALZRX010000253.1:0-6275 GCA_032015805.1 Achromobacter sp. | reverse complement strand
TCGTGCCGGCGGCGGTCCGGGCGGACAGGGCGGCCAGCGCGCGGCCGCGCCGCCATTCGATCATGCCGATGCCCACACCGCTGGCGCAGATGATCGCAATGCCCATCCAGGTCAGCGGATCCGGGAAATGTCCCCACACCAGCCAGCCCACCGACGTGGCGCTGATGATCTGCAGGTAGATGAACGGCGCAAGCGTCGACGCCGGCGCGCGGCGGTAGGCAGCGATCTGGAACAGGTGACCCACGCAACCCGTGATGCCGGTGGAAATCAGCACGAGCCAGTCAAAGGTCGACAAGGCCTGCAGGACCGGCAGGGCGGGCGGCAGGATGAAGGGCAGGGCGATGGTCAGGCAGATCGTGCCCACCGCGCCGCTCCAGATCAGCGACGTGAAGGGATCGTCGCCGGCCACGCGGCGGGTGGCGATGAACTGCGCGGTGAAGCAACAGGCCGTGAGCAGGCCGAATATGGTGCCGACCGGGTGCAGGCCGCCGCCGGGGCGGATGACGATCAGCACGCCGACGAACGCAATGCCGGCCGCGACAAAGCGCGACATGCGCGCGGGTTCCTTGAGGATCCAGGGCGCCAGCGACAGCACGAGCAACGGCGCCAGGAAATTGATCGACGTGGCCTCGGCCTGGGGAATGTAGCTCAGCGTCGTGAAGAACATGAGCGTGGCAAGAAACATCGACCCGCCGCGGATGAGCTGCTCTCGCGGTTTTTTGCTGCGCAGCACGCCCACGCCGCGCGCGGGCAGGACCAGTGTCAGCACCAAAACAAGATGGATGGCATAGCGGAACCAGGACAGCACAAGCAAGGGCACGCCAGCGTCCATGACCCACTTTCCGCTCGCGTCCAGGCACGACAGGGTCCACATCGACATCACCAGCAGCAGCACACCGATCATCGGTCCGCGTGCGGTGGACGCGCCGGGGCGCGGGCGACCGTTATCGGCCGGGGACATGGAGGGTACTCCTTTCAGCGTACACAGGGCATGGCGCCTTTGGGGCGATGAGCGGCTGACATGATACGCTCATCCCGCCGGGGGAACAGGCCAATGATAGAACTACGAAACGTCGAAACTTTTTTCTGGGTCGCCACGCTGGGCAGCTTTCGGGCCGCGTCCGACAAGCTCAACACCACGCAGCCCGCCGTCTCGCAGCGCATCGCATCGCTCGAGGCGGACCTGGGGGTCAGGCTGTTCGAGCGCGATGCGCGCGGCGTGAAGCTGACCGCCAAGGGGCATGAACTGTTGTCGCATGCCGAGCGCATGCTGCAGGTGCGGCGCGACATGTTCGAGGCCGCGCGCGAGCAGAATGTCATGTCCGGCACCGTGCGTATCGGCGTGGCCGAGACCATCGTGCAGACCTGGCTGCCAGCGCTGATCGAACTGATCCACGCGACGTATCCCGCGCTGGTGCTCGAAATCGAAGTGGACACCACGCATGTCCTGCGTTCGCACCTGATGTCGCGCCAGATCGATCTGGCGTTTCTAATGGGGCCGGTGCTGGAGGCGAGGGTCGAAAACCTGCCGCTTTGCACCTATCCGCTGGCGTGGGTAGCCAGTCCGTTGCTGGATCTGGGGCCCGAACCCCTGACCCTGGCGACCATCGGCAAGCTGCCGATCATCACGTATCCCTCCAATAGTTCGCCGTACCGCGTGGTGCGCGACATGCTTACCCGGGCTGGCGTCTCGTCGCCGCGCATGTATGGCAGCGCCTCGATGTCCATGGTGGTGCGCATGACGTTGGACGCCATCGGCACCAGCGTCATCGCCCCTGTTTTCCTGGGCAAGGAGCTCGCCCGCGGCGAGTTGCGGATTCTGCAGGTCCAGGCCGACCCGTTGCCTGAGCTGAGCTTCACCGCGACCTGGGTGCAGGGCCCCGACAGCCATGCCGTGCGGGTCATCGCGCAGATGGCGCAGAAGGTCGCCGCGCAGACCTGAGCGGCAAAACGGCCGTAGGTGTTTTCCCCAGCCGGCGGGGTCGCCCGCGGCCTTCCGGCGTGTCAGCCATGGCGGCCGCCGCGGACCTCGACCGGCCGCAAAGCCGCGCCGATGCGTCGTTTGGGCCAGGCGGGGCCGGAACACGCCGCGAGACCCAAAAAATATTTATACCCCCACATCGCAACATACGATTGGACGGTCGCCGCCCCTGACGATGCAATGGCGCTCATAACGAAGTAGCGCCTGCATACGCAGAGCGGGGGAGATATCCCTGATAACCGATTCCTACCGGCGCGCGATCAGGACAACGGGATCCCGCGCGCGACAGACCATCCCGCCAGCCAGGAGTTTTTCCATGAAGAAGTCTCTTGCTTTTGCCGCCGTCGCCGCCAGCCTCTTGGCCGGTGCCGTCCAGGCCCAGGACCTTCCCAAGACCCATTTGAAGATCGTGGGGGGCCTGTCCAACCTGACCGCCTATAACGACTACGAAAAGCCGTTCTGGACCAAGACCATTCCCGAGCAGTCCAAGGGCCAGGTCACGGCGGAGATCAAGGGCTTCAATGAGATGGGCTTGAAGGGGCCCGAACTGCTGCGCCTCATGTCGCAGGGCGTGATCGAATTCGGCACTGCCACGCTGTCCTACTTTGCCAGCGACAACCCCATCAACGAGGCGATCGATCTGGCCGGCCTGGCGCCCGACGTCAAGACCGCGCGCGCCGTCACCGAAGCCTTCGAACCCGTCTATGCCAAGCTCTACGGCGAAGGCAACAACGTCAAGCTGCTGGGCATCTCCACCTATCCGGCGCAGGTCCTGTTCTGCAACGCCGACATCAAGGGTCTGGCCGACATCAAGGGCAAGAAGGTCCGCACCAGCAGCCGCACCACGGCCGAGTTTGTCGAGGCGCTGGGCGGCTCGAGCGTGACGATGGCCTTTGGCGAAGTCGTGCCCGCGCTGCAGAACAAGGTGGTCGACTGCGCCATCACGGGTTCGCTGTCCGGTTACTCGGCCAAATGGTACGAGGTGTCCACGCACCTGGTCGCGCTGCCGATCAACTGGAACCAGCAGATCCACGCCGTCAATCAAAAGGCCTGGGACAAGCTCGATCCCAAGGTGCGCACGTTCCTGCAGACCAACATCAAGACGCTGGTCGACAACATCTGGGATGCCGCCGCCCGCCAGACGCAGGAAGGCTATGACTGCAACACCGGCGCGGCCGCGTGCCCGTTCCCGGTCAAGGGCAAGATGGTCCTGGTTCAACCTAGCGAGGCCGATCAGGCCTTGCTGAAGAAGGTGGCGCAAGAGGCTGTTCTGCCCAAGTGGGCCGCCCGTTGCTCGGCCCAGTGCGTGAAAGACTGGAACGCCACGGTCGGCAAGACGCTGAACCTGACCGCCAGCAAGTAAGCGCCAGGAGGCGCCGGCCTCTCGGGCCGGCGCAGAATCCGGCTTGTGCCGGCGCGGCAACCGTGACCCTGACCTGTGGTCGGCGGTGGCCGCACGCGAGACCTGACCGTGCCACCAGAGGTTCCATTCATGACTCAAACCGAACACTTCCGCCTGCTCGGCGGCCTGTTGCGGCGCGCCGAGAGCTTTTCCCGCGCCGCCGTCTGGGCCGGCGGCGCCCTGACGGTGGCCAGCGTGCTGCTGATTTCATTCGACGTGCTGGCCCGCAAATTCCTGGGCTTCACGACGGGCGGCGCGGACGAGCTGTCCAGCTACGCGTTTGCCATCAGCACGTCGTGGGCGTTGGCGTTTGCGACGCTGCAGCGCGCCAACGTGCGCGTCGACGTGCTGTACCAATACCTGCCGGTGCGCCTGTCGGCCGTACTGGACTGGATCTCGATGGTGGCGATGGCCGTCTTCATGGTGTTCCTCACGTATTACGCCTATGACGTGGTGGTGACGTCCTGGACCCAGAAGTCGGCGGCCAACACGCCGCTCGCCACGCCGCTGTGGATTCCGCAGGGGCTTTGGATGCTGGGGTTGGTGTGGATGTGCATCACCGTGGGCCTGATGCTGGCGCGCGCTTCGGCCGCGCTGGTCACGGGCGACATCGAACTGGTCAAGCAGATCTGCGGCGTGCGGTCCGCGCAGGAAGAAGCTGAAGAAGAAGCCGCCGCGGGCGAGCGCATGGTGAAGGGAGAAGCCGCATGATTGCCACTGCTTTGACACTGCTGCTGGTCCTGATCGGCCTGTCCATACCCGTGGGGGCGGCGCTGGGCGTGCTGGGACTGATCCTGGACCCGATGTTCTCGATGCTGCCGCTGACGCGGGCCATCGGCGAAATCTCCTGGAGCTCGAACAACGAGTTCCTGTTGGTCGCGATTCCGCTTTTCATCATGCTGGGCGAGGTGCTGTTGCGGGCGGGTTTCGCCGAGCGCATGTATGGCGCGATGAGCCTGTGGCTGTCATGGCTGCCAGGCGGGTTGATGCACGCAAACATTGGAGCCTCGACGCTGTTTTCGGCAACCTCGGGCTCCAGCGTCGCAACGGCTGCCACGGTTGGCACCGTCGCCATTCCCCAGATCCGCAAGTATGGCTACAACGAGCCGCTGTTCCTCGGCAGCCTGGCTGCCGGCGGCACGTTGGGCATTTTGATCCCGCCGTCGATCAACCTGGTCATCTATGGCGTGCTGACGAACTCGTCGGTGCCCAAACTGTACCTGGCCGGCATCATCCCCGGCTTTGCGATGGCGGCGCTTTTCATGCTGACGGTGGTGATCGCCTGCGTGGCCAAGCCGTCGTGGGGCGGCAAGAAAATTTCGGCGAGCTGGGGCGAGCGCTTTGCCAGCCTGGTGCACCTCGCCCCTCCCATGGGCATTTTCTTCCTGGTGGTGGGTTCCATCTATGCTGGCCTGGCGACGCCGACCGAGGCCGCGGCGCTGGGCGTGCTGGGGGCGTTCATCCTGGCAGCCTGGTTCCGCCGCTTGAGCTGGACGATGCTGCGCGAGGTCATGGAAGGCACCATGCGTTCCACCGCCATGATCATGCTGATTGTCATTGCGGCGAGCTTTCTGAACTTCGTCATGTCGGCCACGGGCCTGACCGACGCGCTGACCAAGTCCATCACCGGTTTAGGCCTGTCGCCGGGCTGGATGCTGGTGATCGTGGTGATTTTCTATCTGGTGCTGGGCTGCTTCATGGAAACGCTGTCAATGATGATCACGACGATCCCAATCGTGGCTCCGATCATGATCGCGTTGGGCTATGACCCCATCTGGCTCGGCATCGTGATCATCATCCTGGTCGAAGCGGCACTCATCACCCCGCCGGTCGGACTGAACCTGTTCGTGGTGCAAAGCCTGCGCAAGAGCGGCTCCATGAGCGCGGTGATCGTCGGCAGCCTGCCGTTCGTGGCGGCCATGTTCGTGATGCTGGCGCTGCTGGCCTTCTGGCCCGACTTCGCGCTGTGGCTGCCGCGCGTTTTCGGTTGATGAGCTTTTCATCCTGGCGCGGCCCGGCGGCCGCGCTGCTTCCCACTCCCTTATTCGCAGGACTGATATGAAAGCCGTATTCAAGATCCAGGACGCCAATTCCCGCCAGGTGGAAGTCGCCTTCAACAGCGTGATCGTGGCCGGTTGGGCCGGGCGCGACATGGCTGCCATCGAGCACCACATCGAAGAGCTGGCCGCCATCGGCGTGCCGCGTCCTAGCAGCGTGCCGCTGTACTACCGCATCGCGGAAAACCAGCTCACCCAGTCGGCCAACGTGCAGGCGCTGGGCGAAGAGTCGTCGGGCGAAGTCGAGACCTTTGTCTTCGCCGTCGACGGCGAGATGTATGTCAGCATCGCGTCCGACCACACCGACCGCAAACTGGAGACGGTCAGCGTGGCGATGTCCAAGCAGGTTTGCGTCAAGCCCGTGGGCACGCAAGCCTGGCGTCTTGCAGACGTGGCGGGGCACTGGGACGAACTGATCATCCGCGCCTACATCGTGGAGAACGGCGAGAAGGTGCTGTATCAAGAGGGACCGTTGTCCACGCTGCGCACGCCGCAGGACCTGATCGCGGGCTACACGGGCGGCGGCGCCGTCCTGCCGGAAGGCGCGGGCATGACCTGCGGCACGGTGGCCGCCATCGGCGGCATCCGCCCGGCCGCGGACTTCACAATGGAACTGCACGACCCGCGCCTGAATCGCACGCTGAGCCACAGCTATCATGTCGAGTCGCTGCCCGTGGTGGCCTGACCGCCTCCATCCTCGGCACTGAATCCGGACGCGTTCCACGCGAAGGCGTCCGTTCGAACAATTACGCCGCCAGGCGGCATTAGGACAATGATGGTTTCGACCCTGAATGATCTGACCACGGCCCTGCGCGAGGGCCGCAGCACCTCCGTT